>JBLIZM010000226.1:0-6475 GCA_048859855.1 Trichlorobacter sp. | reverse complement strand
CGATGGGGCGGCTCAAGGTCATGCCCTTTACCCGACACTGCGTACGCTGCAAGTCTGATCTTGAAAAGTTTCAGGCCCAAACCCGACGTATTGAAGAGGATAGAACCTATCGGGAAATTCCAGTAAATGATGAAGACGAGGTTTAAGCGGTTGTACCGGTCAGCCGGCCAAGAAGATGAACCAGCGCCCCCTGCTTAACCTGTAGTGCATGATGGGGACAAAGCTCCCGACAACACCAGCAGCGAATACAACGCCCTGAAGCGACTTTCAGGGCGTTGTTCGTTATGGTTATTGCCTGGGGAGGACAGGCATCACGACAGATGCCACAGCTGATACACCGTTCTGGATCTGCCTGGGGGAGCGGTGATAAAAATCGGCGAGCCAGCGGGCGCAACCACCGTGGTAACCCAAACTGCAGATCGTGTGATTCTGGCAGGGTAAACGGACGGAGCAAGGTCGCTGCGGACGCCTCTCCAACCCGTTCAATCATCCCCGGATCTACAGCCAATATGCCACGACGACGTGCTTCTTGCTCTTGAAAGCGTAAATGTTCCGGTAGCCCAATGAGGTCAGCGGCGACCAGATCAACAGCCAACGGTTCGGTTCCCGCGAGCAACAGCCCTACGGAGCGTGGCGTCCCGCTATTGGGACCATTCCCTTCC
Source organism: Trichlorobacter sp. (assembly GCA_048859855.1). Lineage (GTDB taxonomy): Bacteria > Desulfobacterota > Desulfuromonadia > Geobacterales > Pseudopelobacteraceae > Trichlorobacter. The sequence goes on along the minus strand of JBLIZM010000226.1, from coordinate 5,813 downwards.
ATACCAACAACAGCATCAACAATGCTCAATGCTACCGGCCGTGCAGCAGCAATCTCCAACAATAACCCGGCAAATAAAGAACGGTCGTGCCCGGCTGTCAAGTGATGAGCCACTTTCGCAGCACCAACCACCGCTCCATAGAGATTTTTGACCGCCGCTGTCATCCCCATCATTTCATGGGTCTTTAGTTTCGGTAGGTTAATGACGAGGTCAGCCTCGTAATAGACTTTGGCCACTTCCAGCTGCTTGAATACACCTTGGCCTGCAACCCTCACTGTTTCTTCGAAGGGAACCAGACTGGCACCAGAGGCCACAGCCGCCGGGCCTATTCCGGTCCGGTTTGCCACCGCGGCAAATCCACCAATGCCGGGACTGTCACCTACCAGTGCAATCCCTCCACAGTCACGGACCTGACGCACCACCGCCGCAACCAGCACAGGATGTGTCGTGACGGCAGCTTCAGGGGGTTTCCCTGCCAGCATATTCGGTTTGAGCAGTACCCGCATGCCAGGCTTTACAAACGCCGCCATACCGCCAAGTGGCTCCAAAAGTCGCTGCAGTGCTTCCGCAACCAGCTCAGGACAATAGGAAGTACAGTATGACAGACTAACCGGGTACGCCATCCCCATCACCCCTCAGTGGCAGGGGAGGCAAGCTGTATTGCACGTTCCAGCTGGTACCCAGCTTGGTGTGCGGTTTCGGTATACCAGGTGTAGTCCGGCACAGTGACCCGCTCACCTTGCCAGGTAGCAACAATCCCGCGCAGCACCATCCATCCGAGTAACAGCTCAAAACGCTCCTTATTAAACCAGCGGATTTCACGATCGGTATGAACCTGCAGAAATGAAGCCAACCGCGGGTCTCTTAAGATATGGTGCATAATCGAGCCGTGTATCTGCTCGCGGCAATGGCGACAGCCAATAGCCACCGCTTGCAGCAGGTCACTGTGCCACAGAACCGCCATCCGGTCACCTAGCGACTGGCAATCGACAAATGCTGCCATGCGACGGCCCAAGCCGATGGTAGCCACCTGACCATAGGGCAGTAATGCCAACGGCCCCTCCATGAGCAACAGTAATTGCATACGACGAATCGTCACCATGTTCACCGGTATCTGATGACGAGTAATACCGCTATGCCGAATCGTACGGGCAATGGTTGAGATCGGCAGGGTCGACGACTTCAGAAAGCAGGCCGCCCCCCTCCGTGCCAGTTGTGAAGCCACCACATGGGTTACCAGTAGCGGAAGGTGGCTGATGACGCGGCGCACCGCCCGAACCAGCTCCACCCGGTTCCACTGACTCGCCGCTGGTTCCAGCATTTGATCAACAACCGTCAGCAGCGGGCGATACTGTAACTCCGCAAGGGCATCATCGAGTGATGGGACCACGGTACCGGCCAGTTGTTGGTATAACGTTCCCCACGGCTGTTCATCAGTACTAAACACGCCACGTATATTGAGCAGGACTTGTGCCTGATACGGACCAAGCATTATCCGCAAGCCATGGGCCTGTAACTCAGCCCCACTGCGCAGATATTCAACTCCGGCAATCAAGTCGTGGAATCGTACATACCAGTTTGTTGCGTCATGAGGAACCCCCAGTTCATCCGCCAGGCAGCGAATAGATTGCGTACCATCCTCCAGCGCAACCGGTAACGCTTGATTGATCCAAACCGCTGTATCAGCATGACGGTTGTTATAGACCACCAGTGCCCGTTCTGCTTCCCGGGCATTACTGTAAGCAAAGACATTTTCATCAACATGCTGATTATCACAATACGGCTGGTAAAGGGTAAACCGGTCAGCACCGGAAAACAGCCATCGCCTTTTAAGAAGCGGGAAGATCCATTTACGATGTCCCTCAAGCAGCCCCTGATCAACCGTTTCATCCCAGTACGCGCGTCGGTATTCCATGCCGTACTTCTCACGGAACCCCTCCACTTGACCATGACCGAACATCGGTAACCCCGGCATGGTCGCTAACAGGATACATACCCCGAAGTATTTTTCCTGAGTACCGAACTGTTCGGCGGCAGTCTTCTCATCCGGGTTATTCATGAAATTTACAAAACGCTGCAGGATTTGTGGATTAAAAGACAGCACATTTGCAATGGTTTCTCGGTACTGGGCATTTTCTTCATGATGAAGCATGTTCATGAAGGCCGAGTTATAAACCCGGTGCATCCCGAGTGTCCTGACAAAATATCCCTCCATAAGCCAGAACGCCTCAGCCAGCAGCAGGGTATCCGGTGCCTCGACAGCCATCCGGTCAACCACTTCACGCCAGAACTCAACCGGAAACAGCTTGTCAAACTGATCCCGCCCCATGGCGAAATCAGCCCGGGAGGGGATTCCTCCCCCGAGCCCCCGTTGGGGAAACCACAATCGTTGATACTGTTTTTTTGCAAGGATCATTGCAGCGTCAAATCGGATAACCGGCGTACGGCGTGCCACTGCGATGATTGTCTGAATAACGGCCTCACGGACTTCGGGCAGGAGGTAGTTAAGCTGAGCTGTGTCATTCCAGGGGATACTGGTACCATCGTTACCATGATAGATATAGCGGGTCTGACCACTACGGTTATCATGGTAACGAAACACTACTGCTGCGTCATGTTTCGTCCAGTACCCATCTTCAATCTGAATACTGAAATCCCCATCATTGGAAAGGTCCTCGCCGCTAAAGCGATATCCAGGAAAAGGACAGTGCTGCGCTTGAATAAACCAGTCTGGATGCTCCCGCACCCAGCGGGAGGTAATGCCGGTATGATTCGGCACCATGTCACTGGCAAGCCGAATTCCATACTGCCAGGCCCGTTGTTTGAGATTTTCAAATCCAGCCTCGCCACCCAGCTCATCGGCAATACGATAATCCTCCAAAGCATAGGCCGAGGCATGGGCCTCCGGATTGCCACAGAGCTGCTTAATCCGTCTCGATGCGTACGACCGTTCCCACAGCCCAATCAGCCAGAGTGTTGTAAACCCACGCTGCGACAATTCCTGCAGAACAGTATCCGGTATTTGATCAAGCCGGGTTATCGGATACCCAAAGGTCTTACTCAGCTGATCCAGCCAGACATGGGTCATCTTGGCTATCATGATAACATTCGGCATCCAGTCGGCGTCATCGGTGAATGCCTCGTATTCATGCTGTTCATATCCTGCCATGTGGGCAGGGTCTTCCCATCCGTTACCCTCAAAACGTAAAACCGGTTGTCCAACGTGGGAGAAGTCATCGCCACCGCCACGGGCAGCTTCCTCCTCAACCAAGCGGTCAAATGACCAAACCAGCTGGTCCATGAGCTCCATAGGGAGCCAACCACTCCAACGGTCACGAATGTAGGCTAACTGCCCTTCTAAAGAGTCAGGTGCCACCCGAAGCGGTGCCAGCAGCGCATCCTCAAGACTCCCCTCCATCTGAGGCAGCGGTAGTGAACCATAGAGCGCCAGTAAACGGGAGTGCGCCGGAACCCCTTCCCCGAAGGGGATGTCTGGGATAAAAAGAGGAGCAAAGGGGATTAACGCCTGATTTGAGCGGGACAGTATCCAGATAAGCAGCTCCCGCGTTACCATGCGCTGTTGCATTAATGGCGCTGCCTTTGCTAGATCTGGTGATGCAGGAAATTGTTCACGAAAGCGTTGATTAAAATGAAGCCGCTGTTCGTGCCCCATCAGATCGTCAAGAAGCGCGAGCTGTGTATCAAGCCCATCCACCCCTAATGCTTGCGTTAATAGATGGCGATAGATATCAAGGAGGGCGGCCAGCATACCGATCCGAGCGGCACTAACCTGCACGCCGCTGTGTCCGGCTTCTTGCATCCCATGTGAGAGCTGGCGATAGAAAAGTGAGGGGGGAGTTTTTCCAGTAGAGGCATCGGCATGGACACCAAAACGGCTGGCAGCATCGGCATGCAGCTGAACGCTGTACGGGAAATACGCTGGTAATGCTGCAGCGACCATGGGATCCGCCATTTCAGTTGCCCCCCCTTCTCTATACGGGAAGGGGGGGCCTGCTATTATTCATCTGATTTCTTTTTACTTTTCTTCTTACTTGCACCCTTTTTACTGGTGCTTTTTGATTTTTTACTACCCTTTTTCCCTTTTTTATCCTTCTTACCTTTTTTCCCTTTTTTAACCTTAATATCCTTTATCTTACGGGGAACCGGGTTAAACTCATCACGGATATTATTCAAGAGGACTGAAGCCTCTTCCATAGTAGGATCAGCCTTCTTCGCTGACTCAAGAGCAGATTTTGCCTCAGCCAACCGGCCCGTCTTCATGTAGACGCGCCCCAGCGCATTCAAGGCCCGGGCATGGTCCGGTTTAAGCTCTGTCGCCTTTTTATAACTTTCAATTGCATTTTCGTGGTCTTTTTTAAAGTCATAAATCAGACCGAGCTTATAGTGATTATTCGGATCTTCCGGCGTAACCTTGACGGCATCCTTGAGTAAGGTAACCAGCTCATCATACTTCTTATCCTTGACATAGATTGCTACAATGGCGTTACGGCTTTCAGAGTCGGTCGGCAGGAGTTTCAGCGCCTGATTGTAATGCTGCAACGCCTTGTCCTGTAACCCTTTGGTACGATAGATCCCTGCCAGCTCCCTATGCACATCAGGGTTGTCCGGCATAAGCCGAAGCCCCTGCAGATAGGAACCTTCAGCTAGGTTAAAGTTCTTATTCTTGGTAAAAATACGCGCCAGACGCAGATGGATTTCCCCATTGTTCGGTCGCAGCTTGAGATACTCAATATACTGTTCAATAGCATCCTGGGTGTTTCCCCGGCCCATCCGGATATCAGCCAGGTGGAGACGAGCATCAGCAAATTCAGGATAACGCTCAATCGCCTGTTTATAGGAGACAATCGCCTCGTCTATCTTGCCTCGCTTTTCATAAATCTGACCAAGGTTGTAATACACATCGGCATTTTTTGTACCGAGATGCATGGCGTGCTGATAGGCCTTGGCCGCTTCATCAAACTTATTGGTACGGAAATACAGATTCCCAAGCTTCTCGTACCCCTCCAGCGAATCAGGATTTTTTTGAAGCCCCTGACGATAGGCCTCAATGGCCTTTTCCAGTTCCCCGGTACTTGCCAGCTGGTCGGCAACGGCACAGTCCGACACCTTCGGTGCTGGTTGCGCTTTTGGCTTTTTCCCACCTAGCATCCGTTCTGATTCTGCTTTTTTCGGCTCACCTTTGCGCTCATACAGGTCAGCCAGTAACAGGTGACGTTTCGGGCTAACCGTAACGGTAGCCGGAAGAGTTGTCAAAACAGCAAGACCAGCATCCGGCTGATTTTGCTGTAAGTGAACCGTTGCAAGACCGATGGCAGCCGCTTCTGAACGCGGGTCAAGAAAAAGGGCACGTTTATATTCATCAACGGCGCGGATGGTCTCACCCTGGGCAGCATAGACATCTGCCTGTCCGGTAATGATTGTTGCGTCTGCAGGGGCCCGTAGTGACGCTTCACCATAATGGTAGAGTGCCAATGCGAACAGCCGCTTCTCTGCCATTACCCGACCAAGTGCTGCATGGAAAGCCGGAATCGGTTGACCAGCAACCGCCTTCGTAAGCTCAACAACTCCATCATCCTGACGGCCACGGGCGAGATACACCAACCCCAGGCTTCCCCGCGCAACAGAAAAATTCGGTTCGCTCTGAAGCGCCCGGCGATAGGCAGCAACTGCCGCATCACTATTCCCCTGCCGCTCTGCGGTTACTCCCTGGATATACTGGGCAGCAGCACCATCAGGACAAACACGAACAATTTCTTGCTCTTCTTTGGTTCGCTGGACGTCATCCACAATAA
>JBLIZM010000225.1:0-2863 GCA_048859855.1 Trichlorobacter sp. | reverse complement strand
CTACCAAACCCGAGGTGTTCCAGGCTCTTTATGACTGGTTGTTCCTGGACCAACCAGGCGACTTCGATTTCTCCAGTCTGAAACCAGACCTGGGTGTCAAAACCAAAACTCATCGTAAGAAACTTTAAACCGAGTAATTTTTACTTGGTGTAACATGGTAGGAGAGGCTATACTCTCCTACTTTATTTTTTGTCGAAATGAAGGTTTTTCAGACCTATATCACCATAGTGTAGCTGTTTGTGCTATTAACCGTAAGGACAACAATGATGAGTAACAAATCAGTTGCTATTAATGCGGCTATCACGGATTTGTGGAATGAGTTTAAAAAGCTCTTTAAACTGATCTTTACCACCTACAAAGAACCACCCAAGCATGATTACCCGGTTAAACTACTAACCGTCGAAATCGATGGCGGTGCGGTAGCATTCTTTCGTTTCCAAGACCAAGGCTGGCAAGCCAATAGTAAGGTCAATTACTTTCCGGCAAACCCAGAAGACGCCAAAACTATTTTGAAAGACGTTCTTGGTGGACTACAGTGGCTTCCATTCAATAATGAGATGGCTTCTGAAGCAGCCGCCTGTGAAGTAAGTCATCACAGTGAGTACCAGGAGTTTGTTAAACAAATCCTGGAACATATCCCCAACGAACTCACCGATGATAAAGCCTATGGCGGTACCTTCGTTCATCGTGCGTGTGCGAGCTGTTATCCTGCCGAGTTACCCGCACCTTGTGTACAGGTAACGGTGGTTTACGGTACAAACTTTTTCTACACCCCTGTGCACACCAAGCACTATAGTGATGCTGAGCTGACCAAGATCTTCCCCAATGTTTCTCTTGAACAGGACGGCGATGCATCTCCACCAGCAAAGGACTAGGTATGTCTCTACCAGGTATTTACGAAGGTATTGTGGAAGGGTCTAAACCTAATGGTTTACACATGGCGCGTTTACTCGCGCCTTTTAAAATTGGCAGAAACGACCCTTGTCCGTGTGGCTCGGGTGTAAAGTTTAAAAAGTGTCATGGTGACTGCAAGACACCGGCAGATATCATAGCTGCTTGTCATCAAAAAGGAAATAACGTTACTACTAACGTTTTAATGTGGCTTGAAAACAATCCTCTTAAGGAACAATAATGGATCAGATCAATCAAGAACAATTGCAAGATGCTAACACCGAAGCTTGGTATCAACAAATCGCTAACCGGGTGTATCAACTGACTGATACGTATCCGGTGTTTCGTTTGGCTGGCCACACCAAGTGGTATCAGGTATTCTTGAATGAACTGTTGGTACCTACTGAAGAAGATACCGATACCTTTACCCCTGAATCAGTGGCGCTGCGTCAGTCTCTGACTTGTAGCTATTGTGAACGGTTGTTCAACCGTTATGGCAATATGGTCGCCATCACTGAAACCGGTGAACCTATTTCTTTGGTATTCGGCGCTGCTTTCGATAACCCCGATTCTATCGACCCGTCTATCGTAATGGCAGATGCCATTGTCCGCGATATGGTTGAAACGCAGGCTCGCGCAGGTGATATCAGTAACTTTGTTATCCCCAGCGAAGTGTATGAAAACTCCCTTTACACGATGGATAATTCAGAGTACCACATCATCGGTGCCCCTGAACCTATCGGTGGGTTCACTCACATTCGTCTGCTGTGGTCTAACTACCGCGCAGCCGAGTTCAAGCGCGAAGCCCAGGGTATGGAAGACCGCACACCGATTGCTCAGCGCCCTACGCTGATCGACGATTCGGCTATTACGGCTATTGCCAATACCTTCACCAAGGTATTTACTAACCCAGACTGGCAGAAGCAACTGGAAGCACTGCAAATCAAGTTCACTGAAACTTACGCCACTAAGTTCAATGTGATCGATGACAACATCCGTACCTTTGCGGCTATGTTGAATCTGATTTGGTCCGCTACAAAAAGCGAAAATAACCCATCTACCTATATGGTAGTGTGTCACCACATCGCCAACCCATGGTTCTTTAAGACTATGAACGGTATTCGTTCTACGTTGTTTGGTACCGTGTTGATCGATGATTATCTGGCTGTCAAGGGAGCTGACCTCGAGAAGTGCCTGGCAAAACTGGTCGAGTGGAAATCGCCGGAAAACTATATGCGTGGTAACACGCAGCTGGTTAAGGCTGAGGAAATGCGTAAAGCAGGTGCCCTGCTGGAAGAACTGGGTTATCTGGACTCCCTTTATCGCCGCACGGCTACCTCTGCCGAGGTTATCGAGCACTTCAGTGATCTGTTGGTGTGGAAGCGTACTTTCGAAGCACCGGCTGTTCAGTCAAAGAATGCTTTTGACAAGATTGCCGATGATCTCGAAAAGGCACCGGTAGAAGCTCCGTACAATCCGCATACCAGCCTCAAGCATATCTCCTATGCCAAGTTCCTGGAGGTGCTGGCTGATAAGCAACCTGAACGTATGTTCCTATTGGCTCAGGCCAGGGAAAACTGGGGTATCTGGCACAGTACAGATGCTGAAGAGCCTAAGGCTATTTCACGTACTCAACGTACCCCGGCAGAACCTGTTCAGGCCGTTTTCCTTCAACCGATCGAAACCAGCAAGACCTTCACGATGGGTGTTGAATTGCCCAATCTACTTGACGAGATGACTAACGATCATCGTCTCTTCGGTTATCTGAAGAACTGTGAAATGAAACGTCACTACGTGGAGCTGGATTGCATCACCGGAGCGGCGTGGAATGGTCGTGTCGAAGAAACGGGTATGGATCTCCAGGACACTGTGGTCTATACCGTTCGTTCCAATCTCCAGGGCATTGTTCCTGCTGATCGACTCGAAAGTTTCATCGAAGAACAAACCAGCTACATCTCTCAACCTATTTCAC
>JBLIZM010000224.1:0-5873 GCA_048859855.1 Trichlorobacter sp. | reverse complement strand
AACAGCTGCCATTACCGGCTCGTATGTTGCGTTAATGGATGCTATTAACACACTGCTGAAATCGGGGAAACTCGAGCGTTCGCCAATTAAGGAAGCGGTTGCTGCAGTAAGTGTTGGTATTGTTGACGGATCAGTATTGCTTGATCTTGAGTATCAGGAAGACTCCCGCGCAGAGGTTGATATGAACTTCGTTATAACTGAGTCGGGTCGATTCGTTGAGGTTCAGGGAACTGCTGAAGCAGAACCGTTTACCCTCGAGCAAATGGATGCCATGCGGATATCAGCTCTGTCTGGCATTAAGCAACTGATTGATCTACAGCGACAAGCGCTTCAGTCATGATGACCAGGCTGTTAGTGGCGACGCGCAACCGTGGTAAGGTTGTCGAGCTTCACACGATGCTCGATGGTATAGTTGAGCAGGTCCTTTCCATCAATGATGTTCCCCCCATGCCTGAAACTATTGAGGATGGTGAAACCTTTGTCGATAATGCGCTTAAAAAAGCTCGTGAAGCATGTCATATGACAGGCTTGCCAACCCTTGCTGATGATTCAGGATTGGTGGTCCCGCTTCTTGATGGTGCTCCTGGCGTCTATTCTGCCCGTTATGCTGGAGTTGGAGCAACCGATGCAGAAAATAATGCGAAACTGTTATATGAAATAGAGCGTCTTGGTATTATGCATCCGCCTGCTCAATTTGTCTGCTGCTTGGCGTATGTTACACCTGATGGATTTGAACGGGTCTTCACGGGAGCGGTTGATGGCGTGATTAGCTCATTCCCAAAGGGAGATCATGGGTTTGGGTATGATCCACTTTTTTTGGTCGCTGGTTTTGATTGCACCATGGCAGAGTTGCCTTTGGAGATAAAGAACAATATTAGTCATCGGGCACAGGCTCTTCAGCACTTTGTTGCTTTTTTACGTGAGAGCAAATGAAACGCTGGCTTGCTAAACGAGTTATCATGCTCATACCGCTCCTTTTCGGTATTAGCATATTAACGTTTAGTGTTATTCATCTGGCACCGGGAGAACCGGTTGAAATGCAGATGGCTATGAATCCAAAGGTTGGTAAAGACGCTCGTGACCGACTAACGAAATTTTATGGTTTGGATAAGCCGCTGACTACCCAGTATGTTGAATGGGTCTCCCGATTAGTAAGGCTTGATTTAGGGCGTTCGTTCTCAAGTGACTCACGACCCGTGCTAGACAAGATTAAAGAACGGTTACCGGTGACGGTATCACTTAATCTCATTGCATTAGTCATTGAATTCGGCTTGGCGATACCAATTGGTATTTATGCTGCGGTCCGACGGAATTCCTGGTGGGATAGGGGAGTGACGATTTTTGTTTTTCTTGGATTTGCCATGCCGACTTTTTGGCTGGCACTTCTTCTTATGTATTTATTCGGTGTTCAGCTGTCGATACTTCCTATTTCCGGAATCCATTCACTTGGCTATGAACGTCTTACCTTGTTCAGTCAGATTGTGGATTGCGCACGCCATTTGATTCTTCCGTTATCCGTAGCCTCCTTTGGGTCATTGGCCGGTGTCTCTCGGTATATGCGTTCAGCTATGTTGAATGTTATCGAGCAGGATTATATAACGACTGCACGGGCAAAGGGACTGCCAGAGCGTCTTGTTATCATGAAGCATGCATTACGTAATGCACTTCTTCCACTCATTACGCTCCTGGGATTTTCACTTCCTGGTTTGATTGGTGGATCCGTAATCTTTGAGACACTTTTTGCGATTCCCGGCATGGGGCAACTATTTTATCAATCGGTAATGGCACGGGATTATCCGGTCGTTATGGGAATTCTCCTGATTGGTGCGTTATTAACGTTAATTGGCAATCTGCTTGCCGATCTCTGTTATGCCGTTGCGGATCCACGTATTAGGCAGGGAGGTGCGTTATGAGACGTTCCTATTTCATGTCGGTTGTCTACCCACGGTTACGTGACAATCGCATTGCCATGCTAGGTGCTGTGACTATCATCGTTTTGATACTGCTGTCGTGGGGTGCTGGCGTTGTCTCACCGTATGATCCGTATCATATCGATGCCTGGCATGTTCTTACCCCACCTTCGACACAGCATTGGTTCGGCACCGACGAATTGGGGCGAGATGTTTTTTCACGTATTATCTATGGTGCCAGAATATCTCTTAAGGTTGGATTCGTTTCGATTGGCATTGCGGTAGTACTTGGTGTGACTGTTGGCTTGGTTGCGGGGTACTATGGTGGTATTATTGATACTATCATGATGCGTTTTGTCGATATTATGCTGTGTTTCCCTGCATTTTTTCTGATTCTTGCCATCATAGCGTTTTTGGAACCGTCAATATGGTACATTATGGCTGTTATTGGTTGTACGGGGTGGATGGGGGTTGCTCGTTTAGTCCGTGCTGAAGTTCTTTCGATTAAAGAGCTGGATTATGTGATGGCTGCCCGGTGTATTGGATGTTCCGACTTGCGCATCATGCTCGTACATATTCTTCCCAATGCATTGTCTCCGGTTCTCGTCGCTGCGACATTAGGTGTTGCGGGTGCTATTTTAACAGAGTCAGCGCTTTCATTTCTGGGAATCGGTGTACAACCACCAACTGCCAGCTGGGGATCAATGTTAACTTCTGGTAAGGATTACATTGAGTTTGCCTGGTGGTTGTCGTTATTTCCGGGAACAGCAATTCTCGTAACTGTCTTGGCATATAACCTGTTGGGGGAGGGGATTCGAGATGCACTCGACCCTAGAACCCGCTCATAAACTTAGTAAGGTACTGGATTATTATATGGAATCAGTTGTTCGTTTACAGTCAGTATTTACACCGCAATCTACTGAGGATGTCATTCGTGTTGATGGCCTTTGTGGTCCAATCATTGAACAGTTTTTTGATTGGATGGGAAGCAGTAGAGGATACGAGCCTGAGCAGGCTTCACGCTATGCCTACGCAGTAGATTATTATGTCCGTGATTATCTTGTAGATGCGTTAATTGAGAATCCACTAAATTATATCCCTGGTCGCATCACAGCTTTTGCTGGATCGTGGTACTTACAGAAAACAATGGAGCCGAACAGGGAACAGATAGAGACGCATCTGGCCGGAATTCGCCTCTGGTATGAGTATCTTCTCAATGAGAGCTGCATAAGTGCGGAGTCTCTCGTGAAGGCCACGCAGGAGTGCGACGATATTGAGTATTACGCTACACGTCTTGAGTCATTTATGGCGCTTGCCGGTGAGGGGTTTACCCTCTGGCTTACAAGCCTAAGACCGGTATGGGAACGGGAGAATAAATAATGGTGTATCAACCTGCTGATTTTGATTCGCGTGCAGCGCAGTGGGATCATTTACCTCGTCGAGTTGCTTTAGCTAATGCAGTTGCCACGGCGATTATAGAAACGGTTCCGTTATCACCAACAATGAACGTACTGGATTATGGTTGCGGAACCGGGTTGGTGACTATTCAGGTAGCACCACTGGTTGGTACCCTCTATGGTTATGATAGCTCAAATGGCATGCTGGAGCAATTTGCTCAAAAGCTGGCTGATGAAGGGCTGAAAAACGTTGTGTTACGTATGATTGATCTCGAAGCCCCACTTGAGCTGCCAACGGGACTTGATTTGGTTATAAGCAGCATGACAACCCATCACGTTCCGGATGTGGCTACGTTACTTAACACGTGTGCTGCATCGTTAAACTCTGGGGGGGTCTTGGCAATAGCAGACCTTGAAAGTGAAGACGGTTCTTTCCATGATGATGCAACCGGGATCGCTCATTTCGGTTTTGCTGTTGAGGAAATGGAAGGGTACTTCAATCAGGCAGGGCTGACGGACGTGAAAACCGTTCGCGTCATGACCATGGTCAAAGAACGTGAAGGACACGCTTGCGAGTATTATATCAACCTGACAACGGGACAGCTCCCCTAATCAGGGGAGCTTACTACGTAAGATAGCATAAATAAGTGGTGCTTGTTCAGGAGCATTAAGAGCTGTTGCAATTGCTTCTGGATCGTGGCACTCAGCGGGATGACGAGAACAATAGTCCATAACTTTAGCTTGTAGCTTTAAGATTTCGCCAGCGGCTAATTTTCCTGCTTCAACACCAGGCTGGTGATAGGCATTGATATTCAGTAGCTCAGCATATAAACCAACAGCCCGTTCAAAGAGCGCTATGAGCATACCAATTCTGAAGGGGTCGATGCTGGTTATGGTAATAGTCATTGAACGCCGTTGTCGTTCAGCAAGTGCCTGACGAGTCCCGTAGAGAAAACCAAACAGATAATCACCGCTGGTTATACCCGGTTCAACTTCAATTGACTCTCCAGTCCGATCATGAAGGACTTCAATAAAAGTAACAAAAAAGTTATCAATACCATCGCGCAACTGTTGAACGTAGGCGTGCTGATCTGTTGACCCTTTGTTTCCGTATACAGTCAGACCTTGATGAACAGTTTTTCCTTGCCGATCACAATCCTTGCCGATTGATTCCATGATTAACTGCTGCAAGTACCGTGAAAACAGTAAAAGCCTGTCTTTATACGGAAGCATGACCATGTCTTTGCTTCCGTTACCTTGACACCCAAGCTGCCAGTACAGAGCAAGAATTGCTGCGGGATTCTTTTCAATGATGTTTAACCTGGTCTGGTTATCTGCTGCATTAGCACCAGCAAGAAGTTCCTGAATAGAAATCCCCTGGAGCGCCGCTGGTAACAAACCAACTGCGGAGGTGACAGAAGTACGTCCTCCGACCCAATCCCACATTGGAAAACGCTCAAGCCATCCTTCAGCCACAGCAATAGTATCGAGGGAACTTCCCTGGCCGGTTACTGCTACGGCATGGTGCGGGAAGTGTATGCCGGCACGACGAAAAGCTGCTTGAACCTCTAACATGCCATTACGTGTTTCTTTAGTAGACCCGCTTTTAGAAATCACGAGCACCAAGCAGCTTTTGAGGTCAATTCGGGAGAGAACCAAATCAATACCATCAGGATCTGTGTTGTCGAGGAAGTGGGGTGTAAGTTTATCTTGTGCACTGCCAAGCGCCTCAGCGATAAATTGTGGGCCAAGGGCAGAGCCTCCAATTCCAACAATCAGAAAAGATGAAAAGGTCTGACCGGGCGTAGGGTAAATCAATCCTTCATGTACAGCGCTTGTGAATCGATTGATTTTTTCAATGGTCTCGCTGATTGCTGATCGTATGGTCGCATCAGGCGCCCTGTCAGGATTTCGGAGCCAATAATGTCCTACCATACGATTTTCGTCAGTATTCGCGATAGCCCCTGATTCAATCGCATGCATAGCAGCAAAAGCCTGTTGGATACAGGTTCGGTGGGTATCGAAATAGCCAACGGGAGCCTGCATTAAGCTGCCGTCAATCCAAGCGCCCAGCTCCTTAAATTCGAATAACTGTTGAGTAAAGCTCTGCCATGATGACGTGCTGGACATACCGTCCTCCTACGCTTTGCATTGGGATAAAACAAACAAAGGACAGGGGAAAACCTGTCCTTTGTTTGTTTTGTAGCAGCTCGAGGATATTTCTCCTATTTACGGATGTTATAGAAGACGTCATGCCCTTTGAATTGAGCGATATCATCAAGCTCGTCCTCAATTCTCAGAAGCTGGTTATATTTTGCAACTCGATCAGTACGGCAAAGTGAACCGGTCTTGATTTGACCAGAGTTAACAGCTACCGCAAGATCAGCAAGGGTTGTATCCTCCGTTTCACCGGAACGGTGAGAAATGACCGTTGTATATCCAGCGCGTTTTGCCATTTCAATTGCTTCAAGGGTTTCGGTTAAGGTGCCGATCTGATTTAGTTTGATTAGAATGGAGTTTGCTACTCCCTGCTGAATCCCTTTGCGCAGAATTGCAGGATTGGTAA
>JBLIZM010000223.1:0-14076 GCA_048859855.1 Trichlorobacter sp. | reverse complement strand
GCTATATGGCCATTTGTGTCTGTGTTGTTTGCTCCGAGAGATGGTGACTCCAAAGAAAAGCGATTATTGTCGGTAATAGCTGCTCTTGTGACAATATACATTGGCTGTGCAGTAACCCTCAGCTGGTGGTATGTAGACGATTGTGCGACTGATACCAGATCAGCTTTGATATTGGAAAGCAATAAAGCCGACTTGAGTGAAGCCACACAGGCACTTTTTAAAGAACGTGCAAACAATAAAGTTCTTGAAGATAAGGTTAATGCTTTACAGTTTGAGCTACTGGAAAGTAAATACAGCTGTAGTTCAAAAATAATAGAGGCCTTACGGGCCGAGGAGGAGAAGAGACAAACAAAAAAGACTAATGGTGCATCATCTAAACCTAAAAGAGATGAACGAGGGGAGACGATAGAACTTTATCGTCAGTTGCAACTGGAGACACCAAGATGAAATTCATATACACAATACTTTCTGTTTTGTTAATGACCAGTTGTATCGGCATTACAAGTAACGCGGGTAATTCTACTAACTGGAAAGATTTATCAGTTAAAGGCGCTGGCCCACTGATCACACCACCACGAATAGAGGACTATATGTCCTTCGATGACCCTGTTAAGAACGCGGAGTTACGAAAGAAGTATCTGACGGATCTCATCGAGTACAACAAGTACCTTAACAGCTATATCGCTAATCTAAGCGATGTATCGGCTATTAATGGGATGGAGTTAACTCCTGCTATCCAACAGTTTGTTACTTGTCACCGGCCTATCACGATCGTTGTGGCTGAAAAGCCACGGTTGCCTGAACAGCTACCTACATCTGATGAAGCTTTCAAAAAGAACATGGCGATATATGTAAGACAACTGTGGAACTATCAGCAGCATTTTGAAACCAAAGTTACTGACCGGTTACAGCACTTCAACTCTAATTGCTTGTAACTTTTTACTAGCGCGCATAATAGAGTGAGCAACTTTGCCAGGAAATCACTCATGTCTAAGAAAACTAAAGCTGAAAAACCACAACCCGAAGATTTCGGCGCTGTGTTATATACCGATGGTGGGTGTCGGCCATCTCGAGGTAAAGGTGGCTGGGGCGTGCACGGATATACCTATACCACCGAGACGGATGAGTTGAAACATACTCGTGACGGTGTACCCACCTCGGAAGGTTATACCAACTCTGAAAATATTAAGCAGCTGCTTAATAAGAGCGTGGTAGTTCAACCTTGGCGTTATGTTGATGCCTGGGGCGGTTATGGCGAAGATGTTACAAACAACTACGCTGAACTTACCGCTACGTTACAAGGCCTTAAGATGGTCTGTTCGGCCAAGGGTCTTTTGAGCGTTGATGGTGAAGAACCTGTTGGTAAGATCAATAAGGTACAAGTCCTTTCTGATAGCCAATATGTCATCAACGGCATCAAGGGGTGGTCAGCACAGTGTTATAAACACAATAACTGGCTCCGTGACGATGGTTCGACAGCCCCTAATTGGGAGTTGTGGAAACAACTGCACGATAGCCTCGGTGCACTTCGAGAGCAAAACGTTAAAGTCAATTTCCAGTGGACTCGTGGCCATTCTGGTTTCATCGGTAATGAAAGAGCCGACTACAATGCCACGCGTGGTATTATCCTTTCTAAGAAAGGTATTCCCCAGAATGTGTATAACTACAGTCCTGGAAAAGGTTACAATAGCGATAGCTCCGATTATAACCGGATGTTCGCACTTAACGTGTTGTACTTCAATACTAACACGAATGGTGCACCTTTATCGGAACAAGGTCGATGGGTATATTTCCTGGGCAACCAGGATGCTGACGACGTAGGGTTCCCTAAGTCTGATGATGCCTATGCTGTTATTCACTTGAAAGAACCAGACCCTGTTATTGAGAAGATTCGTGAAGAACACGATCGTATCGATGGCACTGGTTTCAACAACGTTGTTAAGGTACGGTTGGATACCTTGTTTGTACCGTCTCTTTATAACGACATCAAGGAATACGGCTGCACCTATCTTCAACAGTGTACGCCTCAGCCTGACCTTTATACGGTTGATGAAGTTCCGATATCCTGGACACAGCGACCAGCGCGCAAAGCATTTTGCGCTATCGACACACTGTCTATGATGGATCGTCGATTGGTTGAGTATATCGACCAAAAAGCAACTGGAGCAGAGCCCAGTGAAAGACGTGATCTGATGATCACTGACCTCACAGAGCTGGTTTACATAAAAGAAATAAACGGTAAGGGCAAGGAAAACTGGAAGGTTTCTAGTTCAATTGCTCAAAATACCAAAGCCATCGATGTAATGGCCAAGTATTGGGTTGGTGAAGAGCCCGGTGAGTTGAAGGTAACTTTAACTATCGGTATCGATCTACCTAAAAGAAATGCACTCAGTGCATTGGCTGATAAGAAACCTCGCGTTAATCTTATCACCTGGCGGGAATCCTCATTTGGGTTCCGTGTAGCCACTATCGTAGAGACAGATGATGACATTGGCATTTATGCGCCGTCAGTATCCAATCTACGTATGATCCCTAGTAAGGAGGATAAGTAGCTTTGAAAAATAAGCGCTCTACTTCACTTAGAGGTAAATCGTGGCGGATGACGTGTGGGATTATGAAAAAGACTTTACCGCCACATGGGAAACGTCTGATGTTCTTAGGGTCATTGTTTGCAGTGATGCATTCTACACCACTACATGACCTTGACTTCGATGAACTGAATAAGGCATTGAATCTAACCCCTAGACTGGACGCTTTTAGATTACCGTGTTATATGGCAAGTATAATCTTTAATGAGAACTTTCGTGGTGCTTGTAAAGAGGACATTTTCCCCATTGACATGATACTCGAAGAGATGCCCGGTTGGTTAAGATACGATGAACTTTCAAAAATCAGAAATGACCTGGAAGTCGTAGCATCGATAGCTAAAAACGCATAATTAGAAGGGGAGGGTAAAACCTCTCCTTTATGCTGTCAATTGGTAAAAATATTTAAACCTATATTACCTTAGTGTAAGGATATACAATCCTTTAACTGGAGACAAAGAAGATGAGCAAAAATATTGTTGGTGTATTTGAGATTATTGATCTCGATGAGTGTGAGCTGATTGATAAAGACCCGCACGATGATGATAGGTTTGTACCACTCACTGGGTTGTACGAACTCACGGGTCACTGTGAGGATACGATCGAGATCGTCGAACAAGATTTCTATGACGAGGATCCTATCTGGACGGTAGAGGAATTGGCCGATGAGCTTAAGCTGGGCGATATTGTTATCTATAAGGGTAGCAAGATGGTCGTGCAGAGCATGGAAAAGTGCGATGACGGCGAAGGTGGTTTTAACCTGTCAGTGATGCTAACTGACGAATAATTTATTTTTAAGAAGGGGATAGAGATGAAAGCAAGGATAATGTTGAATGGTCGAGACAAGTCTGTTGAGCGCCGCATAGCTAGTCTACGACACCAGCAATTATCACAAGTGGTTAAATACAACGACGGTTTGCCTTTACTAGGCAAACCTGTCTGGCAGATGGCCTTTGGTGGGATAATCTTCAATTACGTGTATAAACCCACGGCTTCGGATAAAAGAGACATAATTGATATTATTATGCTCTCTAACTTTGTTGGTAAAGTACCGAGCAAGGTTCTCCACCGAATGAATCAAACTGCCGAGGCGTTGACCTTTGTAGGTCACCCTGATGAAGAACAAGTAAAAACAATTTTTCAACGACAATACGACGAGGCTGTAGAAGCGTTGAAAACTAAAGTTGTCCCAAGTATCAAACATTACTCCACCGCTAAGGCGTGAGGGTATAGAAGAAAGGGGTTACCACCCCTTTCTTTTTTGTTTATTTTTTTACCTTTTAACAGCATAAGAGGAGAGTTACCCCTCCTCCTAGATAAACATTACCGGGCGATGTCTTTCAAACGTTCGATAGTATCTTCAGTAGCTTGGATAAAGGACTGGAGTTGGGTAGAATACACCGCGTAAAACTCCACACAAACCGCTGTGAAGTGACATGCCTTTGCCAGCATATCAACCTCGCGGCCAGAGATCTTAAACGTGTCACGATCGTTCTGGAGGGATTCTACGAGGGTAGTGAGATTCTCGTTAAGCTGGTTAACGCTTTCCTGGAACTTCTTGGGGTTGATCTTGGCCTGGCGCTCGACCAGTGCGTTAGTTCTCTTCTCGATAACTGACCAATCTGAGTGACGAGCAATGGCATCGTGGTAATTGATAGCAGAACCATTCTTGCCTGAGAAAGCACCACTCAAAGCTGACCGGCACTTCTCCAGGTCACTGTCACGCATCTTCAGTACCAGCGTACCGCGCGCAGAACCCAAGAACATTGGTGTTGTCAGGATCATAGCAACCCAAGTGGAGAAAGGTCCGATCAGATCACCGTGCAAGCGGTCAACGAAAAGCTGGCATTCTTCAAAGACGTCCAGTGTGTCCAGGTATGAACCAACCTGACCAGGTGCACAATAAACTTCAATATCTTTGAAGTGCGCGTAGCCAGCGTTTTCCAAGACCTTGATAGCGTCCTTGGTTTTGATCAGATTATTCCACTCAGAAGGCTTGCTAACGAAACCGTTAACATACCCGCTTACTTCTTTAACAATACCGGTCAAACGATTCTGAAGTGCTCCAGAAGGAACAGCAATGGCCATGGCTTCCAGACTCACAGTCTGCGCTTCAAGACCCAGTTTGACCAGCGGTGAATTTTCACGCAACTGTGTAAATTTAAACATTATCATGACCTCGTGTCAGAGCCGATTACATAAAATTAACCATACTAACCATATAGTTTGTAATAACCTATTCTCAGGAGTCCCCATGTCACTGGTTTCAGCATACGAGCTAGCTAAAACTTTTGCTATCAACTTCGAGGAATTTATCGAAGAGGCTGACCTGATTCAGCCCCGTCTTAACGTTCCTTTTCTCACTGTTGCCACTGGTCGCTTTCACTTAGGTAAACATGGTGAATCAATCTGTTCTGGCGGCAAACACTATATCACAGGTATCGGTGCACGCGGTAATATGGGTAAGACTACCCTAGCTGTGTGGATGGATAACTGGGTTATGAACAACTACCCGACCACGCAGGAAATGGTCTATGATACAGAAGGTCCTTTTGAAATCTTCCGTTTCATGGATATGGTCGATGAGATGCCCAATATGCGGGATGTCGATCTGATCAATAATGGACAGATCTCCATTACCAACCTCTATAAGATGGCCGGTGAGGAGTTCTGGGATAAGTACCGTGAAATCGCGAATATGCGTCACGATAAACGTGATAAGTATTTGTTAACCACACCGTTCTTGGATAAGGACGGTACCAATATCCGTATCATCAAGCCAATCAATTGTTTGTTGGATTCTCTTTCTCAATTTGAGACCAAGGCTACGTCTGACCTTCAAAACAAAGAACAGATTGGTAGCGCTAAGCGTAATACGGAAAGTATGCGTGGGTCATTGATCCGTAACCAGATGTGTGTTGAGATGCCCGGTGTAGCAGGTCGAGGTGGTATTTACACCACTTACACTATGCACCTTGGTGACGATATGGCAGCTATGATGGACCAGTATTCTGGTATCCAGAAGAAACTGTCCTTTATGCGCAACAAGGTTAAGTTCAAGAACTGCCCTGAAAAAGTTACCTTCCTGACTAACGATTGCTGGGTTATTACCCAACAGGATATTCTGGATAACGACACCACCAAAGATGCTGAGTACCCTATCTCAGGGCAACCGGTAGTCAAGGGTGATACGGACATGTTGATCATTACCATTATGAACCTGCGTGGTAAAGCGGGTGGTACTGGTTTACCTATCCAGATGGTGATGTCACAAGCCGAGGGTATCAAAACAGGACTTACCTTTTTCCACAGCATCAAAAAGGCTAACCGGTTTGGTATTGGCGGAACGTTGCAAAACTTCTATTTGGAGTTCTTGCCGACACTTAACCTTAAACGTACCACGGTGCGTTCTGCTTTGGATGAAAACTATGAGTTATTTCGTGCGGCAGAACTTACCTCTGATCTTCTGATGCTGAAGACAATGCATCGCGGTAAATACCCTGAAGTGGATACTGACGTAGAACCTAAGACACTCTATGAAGACCTTATCAAAATGGGGTATGACTGGACTGTTCTGTTGGATACCGTTAACCACTGGTCTTTCCTGGAGATGCCTTCTGAAAAACCACAGATCACCATTATGGATCTGTTGAGAATGCGCCATGGTCTCTATGTACCATTCTGGTTTACAGAAGAGCAGAAGAAAGCAATTGATCTGACCAAAGCTGTAAAGTGGTCACCCGCAGGGGAACAGGCAGCTTAATGTTAATACAACCGTGTAATAAGAAGAGTGCGGGAATACCGCACTTCTTTATCGCAAATTCTCCCAGTTGACTTTGTCGCTGGGAGTACCCTTTCCAGCAGAGCTAGTTGATTGGCACAGTCAATCGTGTATGTAGAATTTGTCTTATGACTAAGTTGGTAGTATGAAAACAATAAGAATTATCGTGGCTGGAAGCCGCAAATTCACCGATAAGGAATTTATTTTCGAGAAGCTCGATAAGATGCTCGAAAATTACGAGAAGGATGATATCGAGTTTATCTCAGGTATGGCTCACACAGGTCCAGATGCCATTATCTTTGAATATGCCGAAAGTCGCGGTTATCCGAAACCTAAAGAGTTTCCGGCCGATTGGGATAACCTGGGTAAGTCTGCCGGTTATGTGCGCAACGTAGAAATGGCCAAGTATGGTACACACGCGGCTATCTTCTGGGATGGCGAATCGAAAGGTTCGGCCCACATGTTCGATATTGCTTTACAGTATCGTTTGACAGTGAAACGTTACATCGTCAAGGGGTAAGAAATGTCGAATCGAAAATTAGCAACAGAACATCTGCTTAAGTGGATCGGTGCCATTGAAAAAGTATTCGGTACTAAGAACAATACAGAGTTCTTGGAGAAAAGACTGAATGGGATGGCAGATGCTGAGTTCAAAGCTCTGATGGAGGGGTTTAGAACAGGCGAGGTTTATCCACGTTTGTTTATCCCTAACCTCACCACCGGTGAGTTTGACATGTCTAAGATGCTGGCTGTGGCTAAGCAGATGCGAGTTAAGCTATTCCACCGACTTTGGTTAACTGATCCCAAGACCCGACAGGTGTATCTGACACCACACGAATATTTGGTTGTGCATCTACCTGTTCGTCGGCAAGCTCAGTTGTTGGTTAAAAAGATCAGTATCCCTGGCGATAACCGCCACGTTGATGAGATGACTGGTCAACCTACCGGTCCTTCTAAGGGCAGCTCTATGTCATTCCCTGAACTCCAGGTAATGGCAGCTAAGGGTTTGGACAACTGTGTTACTGAGCTTATCAAATACCGTGGTGGCGATAGTGTGGCTTATAATGCCATGACTAAATCCATCCTGGAATCTGGTACCGTAAGTAATGAGTACCTAGATAGCTTAGGTTCAAATGTTAAAGTTACTGAAGTATTGAGCTGTCTCTTTACAGGGATGCATCTTGACAATAACCTGGTTGGTGGTGCAGTGCCAGGTATCGACATAGGAACCGATAATGATTAAAGATTTCGAAATTGAAACCTCCCTCTGTAAATATGTGCTTAACTACATGATTTCTTTTTTGCGTGGACAGATCACTATCCACACGATGGACGAAGCTCGAGCACGCACATTTATCGAATTCTTGGCTACCCTTTACTACGACTATCGTCCTTACGGTATCTTGGCTAAGGGTGACTTTGACTTTCTTAAAATCACCAGGGACAATGAAGAAATTCTTGATTTTCTGGTGGATGCCGGGATGCAGTTCAGAATGCATTTTGGCGAAGACTACCAGAAAGAAGTCGCTGATAAATATATCTCTGGGCTGAAGTCTGTGTTCTGCGGGGCTAATAAGGGAATTGTTGGGGAAGAGAATACTAAAATGTTTTCTAGCCAAGATACCCTTAACAGTATCCATAGCAGAATTACAGCCAGTTCCATTATCGCATTTATTATTGTTCTGCAATGTATCCCAGCGGATATCTTCAATGGTATTCTGGAGTTTGCGGATATCAAGCCTGAGAAACCGAAACAAGAGGGCTAATGTATGCTGTCTGTTTTAATGAGTCTTGATTGTTTACTGGACACCAGATTAGGTACTGTTTTAGGGATGTCTAAGGAGGCTTATGACATCCTTTTAAAAACTAATTACTTTGACCGTAATACCGATGATTTTGAAGCGGCTACCGGCGGTGTAATTACCAACGAGGAATTCCAGAAGGCTTACGCTGCCAGAGACGTGGAGACTCTCCAAATATCTCAGACAACAAATATGCCTGTACACCTGTCGGAGATAGCCTGTAATATCAAGCTTGACCCGGAGATTATGGAGTTCAACCGACAGACTAAACTGATGGTCAATACTCACCCATACGAGCTTGATTCTGAAGAGTTAGAGGTTCTGTTAGATATTCTTGGAGGACTGTTACCTAACTGGGATGAGATAAGCATTGGTTCTATTCCTTTAAATATGCTTACCCCTGAGTATCTGGAAGATAACTGGAACTATGTTTACGTTTACAACTTCAACGAATGGTTAGTGATGTACGGACCACAGTTGGAGCATAAGCGTATTCCTCTAGTCACGTTTGTAACGCCCAGGGTGCTTCAGAACGGTGTGCCTAAAACAGAGGAAGAAATCAAAAACCTACAGGCATTCGATGTATTTATGTCCGGTGAATTCCTTTTACATGAATATGTTGGTCTGAGAACCATTCCGACACATTACTTTAGTCGCGTGTCCAAGTTGCCTGAAACGGCATAAGGAGAGGGCCTAGGCCCTCTCCTATTCTGTCGTCGGGTTTGCCTCTTCCCACTTATCTGCAAAAGACTGATAGTCCTCGTCTTTGATACCTACGTCAGTTTCACCTGGGTTAGGTTCAAACTTAGGGATAGCTAACTGCTCAGTATTGATACCGTTCTCACCCTTGGCCGTGTCTGCACGGAATGGGTTAGCATTACCAAAGCTTTGAACAGTAGACAGAAGAGCACTGGCAATGGCGCGATCTTTGTCAGCATTCTTATCATCTTGTTTAAGACGGGCTCTACCTAGAGCTGTCTTGTCCATGTCAGACAATGCCGTAAGAAGCACCTTTTGCGATTTAGGGTCGTCGGGGTATTCGCCACCAGCAACCATCTTATTAATCAAGCCGCGACGGATATCATCGGTGTATTGCAGTACACCGTTTAGATCCTTGTCATCATTAATTTCATCAGTCATACCCGGTCCCTTAAAATACTTTACACCTATATCATTAAAATGAGTCATCAACAAGGAACAGATCATGTTCAAACAATTCTTCTACAAGCGCCACCTTAAAAAGCTATTAGCCGAGGTAAAAGATCCTTTGACTATTGCTAATTTACTCGGTGAAGAGATCCGTAAAAACGGACTGCTAAAACTCAGTACCGTTTGGCCAGCTATCACCGTACGTCACGAATTCATCATCAGTACGCGCTATAAAAATGCTACAGAACTTTATAGCGATTTGGAACTGATCTACGATGCTGTACGTACCAATAGCTACCTGACCGCACTTAGTGTACCTAACAGACCTTCAGCAAAGCACTCTCTCTACGAGTGGTGTCAAAACGAGGATGGTATCAGCGTGTCTTTAATTGATTTGTTAGACACGGTCGTTGAGCAAATCCACCATATCAACAGTTGTTTAAAGGAGCTTAGTTTTTCAGAAATCCCACGGGAACAGGAATACGCCAAGTACATCCGGCGTAAAGGTACACACGTATTTGAAGCAATCGCGGCATTGCTCAAAGCGGGTATATCAATCGATAAGGACCAACCATGGCTACTAAACCAGTAAACAGGTCTACTCTTTCGGAACTTCTTTCTGATCCAGAGAAGATGGCTGATAGAGCTGAGGAACCTGTGGCTTGTTTGTGGCGAAGACTTTTAGCAGCACTAAATGTCGATCTACTTTCTTGGAACAATTATCAGGAATACTACCTGAAGAAAAGTCCAATCTGTAGACCAAAAAACAATAGAGACAAAAACGACAAAAGAAACACTCTAATAAAGGAATTTCAGAGAACACGGCTTTCCTTCAAAGTTTTTCTGAAGGGACTGTATTTTCTGCAATTTGACAAAGTCGACATTATAGTTGTTGCTAGGAAGAATCGCAAGCAATATCTAGCCGAAGTTTCCATCGACCTAAACACAATACCAGAACAAGTATCGCCAGAAAACGACGAGGCAATGAAAGATCCTACCGTACTGGCTGTCACAAACTATCTCGCTTCCACCTCCGGTCCTGAAGATGAACAAATCTTTGCAGATACCGTTAAGCGTGTTATCGAGGCCTACAAGGTAATTAACAATGAACGACAAAACTAAAGAAATCGTACGTAGCGCATTTACGCAAACCACCCATGGTGACATCACCATTATCACCCACAAGGTGACTGGTGATACCTTTGTGTGTAATCCGGCCAGTGGTAATTCCCTGGACCAAGGTGAATTTTGGATGGACAACTACTACCTACCAGTAGTTGTTCTGCTGAAGACTGGGATGTTCCCTATGGAGGGATTCCAGATGTCTTCAAAACGAGTGACTGTTTCCGAACTGGCAAACACTCGCCTGAAGTCTTATATCGGTAACGATGATCTGGCACATGCCGCTGGTCTCTGGTTGGAACGTGATATGCAATCCAACCAAGAGTTTGTAAAGATTGGTACTAACCAAAGTATGTTGGTACTCAACTATCGGGGACCTCACATCACAGGGTTCCCTAAACAGTTGCCGCGCGGGGCAGTGTTTGATACCTACATCTGGCGTATCCTGTCAGCACAACCTGACTTCAACATCGGTGAAGAAACCGTGTTGTAAAGTTAGCAGCATAAAAGGGGGGTTCTAGCCCCCCTTTTTATTTTTTGTTGTTTTAGCTATCGAACAGAATAAATAAGATTCCATCACGACGGAACACAATCAGCCGGTTGTATCTACCTGTCTGGATACTGTACATCGCCTGGAATATCTGTATCATCAGCGTGCGGTGGTCTAAAAGAAAGGACGTTATGAGACTATTAGCTTTGGCTGGGTGGTGCAATAGCCACGCTAAATTAGCGTGTATAAATTTTATTAAAGGTTCAGGGTTATCTTCACCTATTTCAATGGCCATTAGTAAGGCATCGCCTTCTATACGGTTAACCAGATCGTAGTATACGTTTTCTGGGTGCAAATCCTTTTCAATATACACCCAGTCTACGTGGTCCATGAATATCCGGCCTACAGGCTTTGGTGCCTCAGTAGTAGTCCATCGATTATTGAAGAGATGTTGTTTGGAACGCATCACCAGTGGTAGCAAATATAAAGACAGTCCAGAATCACGTGATAACATTGCATCGTGGTATAAGCTTACTGGTTTTACACTGGCCTCTGTTGACCACGCTAAAACCTCCAAACGCACACGTTTTAATTTGGGATGACACCACAAATAAAACTGTACCCATTTATTTTTTAACCATTCCATTTTCTTGCCTCCGAATAGATTATTCATATTAAGGTGAGGATTGTATAAAAATACTTATGATTCAGTTTGGAGGATCTATGGGCGATACAATCACAAGTAAGATAGCCAGTTCCTTTCTCGATACTTCTTCTAAAGCCGATTCGGTTGTAGCTGACGTTTATAAGGAGAAAGGTGATTCGGTTTTAAACAATGCTTTCAGTAAATTTGGCAAAAAAACCGATGGCATGTCCACAGCCATCCTTAACAGTAAATTGGATATCAAAGGTATCTCCAAGAAGATAGGTCTATCTAAACTGATACCGGCCGATGTGAAGAACATTGGTGATCGTGTTACAGGGGTTGTGGGTGGTAAGCTAGCCGCCATCGGTGACTATGCTAAGAACCTGGGTAACACTGCGGCACAGAATATTCTTGGTTTGGATGCTGCCGAAACCTCGGAAATTACAAAGCTAGCATTTGAAACCGGTAAGACCCTTTATGCTTTAAAAGATACACAAGTTTCTAATGTTACTGAGTTATTCGGTGTATTAGATCAAGTGGTGGGTGAAACTGGTCTAGGCAAGTTTATAGATGGCAATGCCACGGTAGGTTTGTTACAAGCTTGTATTGGAGCGGCTGTTGATTTAGGTATTACCGATGCTATTGATGCGGTGATGGCTAATATCGAAGATAAAGAGTTAGCACGTAAGATCCTGATAGCCTCCTTAGAGACTGTAGCGCTCCAGGGTAACTTTAGAGCGGTCGATAAGATCATTGGCTACATCGGGGTAGACTCAGCACTACAACGCGTCCCAGACCTCATCCAGGAGCTTCTAGGGGCCTATACGTTCCCTTACAGTGACGAGAAGCTTAACTGGAATGATGAGTTCAATGATTTCAATAATCTGTTGAAAAAGATTGATCCTAATTGGACTACGGTTAAGCGTAAAGGCGCGGCTATCAATAAACTTTGGCCATTCACCTACGCTACACCTGATTCTAAAGAGTTATTCCAGTTTGGTTATAAGAATGACCCAGCTATGTTAGCCAGTATAATGATTGCTAGCCAGTATCCTACTAATGATCTTATTAAGATTTTAGAGGAACATTGGCCATTAGCAATTATTAGCGATTCCTCAATTAAGGTATAAGAGGAGGGCCTATGCCCTCCTCTTTATGCGCGTGTTGTACCTCTAGCAAAGGCAGCCAGTATCTTACCCGGCGTCGTTGCGCCTATCGCCCAGTTAGCCGTGTGAGCCACACTGAACCACTCATTCCAATCTGCTGACAACTTGTTCCAATTGCGCTTAAACTTATCAGAGACATAAACCTGTTCAGCCATATTCAAACTAGACAGAACCGACATATAGTCATTGAAAATAGAGTCTTCAGCAATCAGACGAGCTGCTGTGTCACGACCGAGATTGGTAATGATATCAAGTGGGGAGTTACCTGGTGTAATAGGCATGTGCATAATGGAACTGAGATCAAGTACAGAGAAACTGATATCGATACCCAGTGGTTCATTATTTTTAGTAAAGCCACAATTACCTACGCCACGGGTAATTGACAAAGAGTCAATAATACCCAAGCGGATCTGTGAACGCCCTTGTGCGTACATCTCACAAAGGAAAGGACTGGTAAAAGAAGCTGGACCAGTCGATAGTGGCAAGGTGCCAGCTAACAACATACACAGTGGTACAATCAGGTTTTGGAAACGAGACAAAGTATTACCGTAAGGTGAGCGCAGTTCGATGGTGTAATCAGAACGCGGTAAGCTACAGCTTGAAGAATCCCAGTGTTTAGGGATATCTACAAAGGCAGCACCGGCGAACACAGCTAAGCCTGACATATTCAGACCTTCCAGTGTACCGTTGATGATGCTCTGCGCGGCACCTACGATACCACCCAACATCCCATCAGTAAAGTTACCATCCATAAAAGTAAAGCGCGATGACTTTGCTGTATTGGAGGCACTGTTTACTGTAGAGGCAATGTCAGATTCACGCGCGGAGTTAGAGAAACTCTCTGCTACGGAACCGCCGTAATCCACCCGGAACGTTATCCAACCAGCACCGTCGTGTCGCTCAGCTTCCAAGAAAGCTGAGGCGGCTTCGTTATCTGCTTGGATATTCGTTCTTTCACCTTTTGATAAACCTATAAAGGCAGACCTGGTATTAGTAGCGGCTTCTTTAGCTTTTTGCTCCGCAATTATCTTCTGTTCCTTTTCAGAGGTTTCCATGATCTGTTCTTTGTTGTTACCAACGCCGTTGTAATAGTAAGGTTTACTAGGGGCCAGTGTTTGACCATAATAACCTGTTTGGTACTTTTGGGCGTCCGCCAACTGCTCTTCCTGAGCGGCTTGCAGTTGTTTCTTTTTCGTAGCCTCCGCGTCAATTTCAACACCAGTGCCCTGCGGGGTATTGGCAGGGTCCTTAACGTAGGCTGCATACTCCTCAGAAGTCATATCCTGGACATTCTTGCTGCTATTAGTTACAGCACCACTATTAGCGTTCACAGCA
>JBLIZM010000222.1:0-4965 GCA_048859855.1 Trichlorobacter sp. | reverse complement strand
CCAGTGCTGCTGCCGGACGGGACGCTCAACCGTACTGCCGTCAGGGAGCAGATTTTTGCAGACCCTGCACTCAGAAAAAAACTGGAAGCGATTGTGCATCCTGCCATTGCAGAACGTGCCCAGCAACTCCTGGAAAAGGCCCGCCTCCAAAAGGCCGGTGTTGTTGTCTATATGGCGCCACTGCTTTTCGAAACCGCTGCCGATACACGGATTGGAACGAACCAGAACTGGGTCGTCACCACTACTCCAGCAATCCAGCATGCGCGTTTGTTGCAGCGGGACAACTGTACGCCAGAACAGGCCCGTCAGATACTGGATGCCCAGATGCCGATTGAACAGAAAATTGCACGTGCCGATCTGGTGATTGACAATAGCGGAACACGAGAAGAAACTCTTCAACAGGTTGATACCGCCTGGGAACAAAGGATAGCACCCCATGTCAGATAACCGTCCCATTCTGAGACGCCGACCAGCAGTTTCAGCTCCAGTAGCCACATCAACGGTTGACTCCCACTTTGCCACGGTTCCACTCGGCTCCGAGGAATTAACCGCCCATGAACTGATCGCAGCCGGCGCAACCGATTGCGCCATAACCCGGGGCGGTGTGTCGTTTCATGCTGACCGCTCCGTACTGTACCGCTGCCTGCTGACCGTCCGCACCGCAAGTAGACTCCTGGTCAACCGTGGGAGTTTCGAAGCATCTTCCCCCGAAAATCTCTATGATGGTATCCGGCAGATGGACTGGACCGCGCTTATCGACAGTACCATGACCATTGCGGTAGATGCGACCGTCCGTGATTCCGCCTTGACCCACTCACATTTTGTGGCATTAAAGGTTAAGGATGCCATTGTGGATCAGATTAGGGATGCCAGAGGATCACGACCAAGCGTTAACACAAAAGATCCGGACCTGCGGATCAACATCCATCTCTCCAAAAACATCTGCAGTGTCTCCCTCGATGCCAGTGGCGCCCCCTTGGACCGGCGGGGATGGCGACTTGACCGCAATCAGGCGCCACTGAGAGAAACCCTTGCCGCTGCCATTATTAAACATACCGGATGGGATGGTTCCGTGCCGTTACTTGATCCGATGTGTGGTTCGGGAACGCTGCTTGTTGAGGCTGCCGCTATGGCATTGAATAAAGCAGCCGGAATAGGACGTTCATTCGGGATTGAGCGTTGGCGTGATTTTGATCGTACTAGCTGGAATGCCGTAAAAAAAGAGTTGCAGGCTGCAGAGCGGGATTCCCTTTCTGTCCCGATCTTCGGCTTTGACCAAGACCCGAAATCAATCATTGCAGCCCGTGAAAATGCGCGGCGAGCCGGTCTGTCATATGCCATTTCCTTTGACACCCGGCCATTCGAACTGGTGGAGCCGGTGGGACATCAGGGGGTTATCGTTATGAACCCCCCCTACGGGATTCGGATGGGTGACTGGGACCAATTGACAACACTCTATCGTTCGATGGGGGATTTGTTTAAGCAACGATTTGCGGGGTGGACCGCCTATGTACTGGCGGGTGATTTGGAACTTGCAAAGATGATCGGCCTGAAACCATCACGTAGATTTGTACTGTTTAACGGGCCGCTTGAATGCCGACTGCTTAAATTTGATCTGTATTAAGGAGCGAACGTCACTACTATTTGAGATAGCCACTGCCGATTGCAGATACCGGAAGCTCGAGCATGAGCTCCGGAACGTTCTTTCCAATCCATGCAGTGAAGGTGTTACTGTTCGGCCCAGGAAAAAGGGTATACTGATTAGGCCACGGGTATGTTCTCGCTGCGTGATCAATCGCGTCAATCACCCGCTCAACCTCACCATCCCCCGATAATGACCGTAATAGTTTGGGACGATTCCCATACCAATAGCGATCTGGAATATCAGACTCAATCCGCACCACCGGCTTACCTAATCGTTGGCGCCAGCCAACAACCTCATAGACGATATACTGTGACTCATTACGCCGTTTGGTTGCAATCCAAGTGTGTATGGCAAACCAGCCACGCCATCCCCAGGTATCCGCACCATACACCTGAACAACCGCCTGAGGCGTAACCGCTGCTCGAGGAGCAATCCCTGCCGAGTCACGGTTTGCCGTCCGCCAATCCCCCGAGCTACAGGAACAAAGCAGCAGGCAAGCGACTGCAACCAATCGGTATCGCATCATATTTTCAGATTAATGCAGTTTATGGCACAGCAGACAACGGTTTTTAGGCGGATGGTTTTTAGGCATCTCGATCTTGTACTGCTGATGACATGGCTCACAGCTCTTCTCCGCCTCTTTTTTTGCCGGGCGGAAGAAGACCCGTTTTAAAACGGAGTCATTGGGGCCAGGCGCATTCTTGTAGGCTGTTTCGTAGACCCCTTTATGCATCTCATCACGGGGAACCGCCTTGGTGGTTTCCTTCCCAGAGATGGAGAAGAAAATCACCAGAACCACGATGCCAATCAAGACAAAGTATCCATCACGCTTATCGAATTTCATAGGCTACCTTCTTATCAGAATCTTTAGCTGAGAAAGTCCATCACCTTGTCCAAAAATCCTTTTTTAAGTGGATGGACATCTTCACCGCTGATGGTTGCAAACTCCTCCAGCAGTTCCTTTTGGCGTTTATTGAGGTTGATTGGTGTTTCAACCTTAACAATCACCATCTGATCTCCACGACCATATCCCTGTAGTGAAGGGATACCTTTACCACGGAGTCGATAAGTTTTACCTGACTGAGTTCCTGCTGGTATTTTCATACTTACCGGCCCATCAAGGGTTGGGACCTCAAGTTCACACCCCAGTGCTGCCTGGGCAAAACTAATGGGTAACTGGCAGATAACGTTCGTATCCTCACGCTCAAAGAGCGGGTGGTCGGCGACACTAATCGCTACGAACAAATCGCCATTCTGCCCACCTTTAACCCCTTGGCCACCCTCACCACGAAGCTTCAGGCGTGAGCCGGTTTCAACACCAGCAGGGATCTTGACAGAAAGTGTTTTGTGATCCTTGACGCTCCCCTTACCTTTACAACTCGGACACGGCTCCTCGATGATTTTACCTTCACCATGGCACTGTCCGCAGGGCTTACTGACACTAAAGAACCCCTGTTGGTACCGAACCTGACCACTCCCTTTACAGCTCGGACAGGTCTTTGCGTCAGTACCTGGCTTGGCACCGGAGCCGGAACAGGTTTCACAACGCTTATCATACGGGATTTCAATACTCTTATCACAGCCGAAGGCTGCCTCCTCAAATTTTATTTCGAGATTATAGAGTAAATCATCCCCCCGGCGGCCTTGACTGCGACGAGCACCCCCACCGCCGAATATGTCACCGAAAATATCACCAAAGACATCGCCAAACGGAGAACCGGCTCCAAAGCCGAAACCACCGCCATTGAAACCGCCACCACCCATGCCAGCATGCCCATACTGGTCGTACTGAGCACGTTTTTGGGCGTCGGAAAGAACTTCATACGCTTCCGAGGCTTCTTTGAATTTCTCTTCAGCAACGGTATCGCCCGGATTTTTGTCCGGATGGTATTGGATGGCTACCTTACGGAACGCCTTCTTTATTTCTGCCTCAGAGGCATTTTTATGCACACCAAGGACGTCATAGTAGTCTCGTTTTTCTTCGCTCGCCACGCTTACTTATCCTTCCTGTCCGGATACAGCGGTAGGGGCAAACCATGTCGGCCGCCCCTACCGCTACTCCTGCCAGTGCTATAAAATGCCTGTTATTTCTTCACTTCCTCGAAATCGGCATCAACGACTTTCTCATCTTTCGGAGCTGCGCCTGCCTGTGCGGCATCAGCCTCTCCACCCTGCTGGTTCTGGGCATACATCAACTCAGCCAGTTTATGGGCTGCCTGACCAAGCTCTTCAGCAGCCTTATTAATTGCTTCTGGTTCTTCACCTTCCATTGCTTTCTTCAGCTCAGCAATCTTGTTTTCAATAGCGCCCTTGTCAACCGCCTCCAGCTTATCACCATGTTCCTTCAGTGACTTCTCGGTGGTGTAGACCAGTGAGTCGGCCTGGTTCCGTGCCTCGATTACTTCACGCTTCTTCTTGTCTTCAGAAGCATGCATCTCTGCGTCACGAACCATCTTATCAATCTCTTCCTGGCTAAGCCCTGAGGAAGCGGTGATTTTGATTGACTGTTCTTTACCGGTGCCCAGGTCTTTAGCAGAAACATGGACAATACCGTTGGCATCAATATCAAACGTTACTTCGATTTGCGGTACACCACGCGGAGCGGCAGGAATACCGGTCAGCTCAAAATTACCCAGGGTCTTATTGTCACGAGCCATCTCGCGCTCACCCTGCAGAACATGAATCGAAACCGCCGGCTGGCTGTCTGCTGCTGTTGAGAAGGTCTGGGATTTCCGGCACGGAATCGTAGTGTTCTTCTCAATCAGACGGGTCATAACACCACCCAGAGTCTCAATACCGAGCGAGAGCGGTGTAACGTCAAGCAGAAGGACATCTTTTACATCACCGCGCAGAACGCCACCCTGAATACCGGCACCAATTGCAACAACTTCATCAGGGTTAACCCCTTTATTCGGGGTTTTACCAAAGATTTCCTCAACGCGCTTTTGTACTGCCGGCATCCGGGTCATACCACCGACCAGAATAACTTCATCGATTTCAGAAGCCGACAAACCGGCATCTTTCAGAGCAGTACGACACGGACCATCCAGACGACGAAGAAGGCTATCACAAAGTGACTCAAGCTTAGCGCGGGTCAATTTAAGATTCAGGTGTTTTGGGCCGCTGGCATCAGCAGTAATGAACGGCAGGTTAATATCGGTTTCAACCGAACCGGACAGTTCACACTTAGCCTTCTCTGCAGCTTCTTTCAGACGCTGCAGCGCCATTTTATCGCCACGCAGGTCAATACCCTGATCTTTTTTAAACTCGTCTGCAATCCAGTCGCTAATTTGCTGGTCAAAGTCCTCGCCGCCGAGGAA
>JBLIZM010000221.1:0-2053 GCA_048859855.1 Trichlorobacter sp. | reverse complement strand
CTCGCAACGTACACCATCGGTTTTTAACTGTTCTCTGCTTCGTGCTTTGGAAATTTGTCTATAACGCGAATCTTGCTTGTGGTAATTCTTTGGTAAGATTCAGTCAGGGCATAGACGGAAGCCCTGTGAATAATGAGTTTTGGGGTGCTTCTTACGGATAACTTATCCGACCCGAGGCACCATAATTTTAGAAGCCCTTTTGAGGCGGTGCAGTTATGAAACTCTGCGCTAAAGCCACCCGGTGGTTGTTTTTAATATCAGGCTTGCTGGGTTTATCACAAAGTTTTGCTCAAACACTATCGGAACCAACAGGCCCGGTATTGGCCCTTGCCATGAGTAATACGTTAGTCTTCACGCCGAATATGCTTGCGCTGGATTCGGAAACCTATGGCAATTGGTCTGTGCAGGGTGTGGCAAGTGGAATTACTCTGCGCCAGACTAATCCCGTGTCGTCGAATAGTAGCGATTATTCGGGTTTCTCGAATGCACAGATGATTGTGCAGAAAACCAGTGGTCCGGTCCAATTTCTGGCTCAAACGGGCCTATATGCCATGCCTGCGCTCGGAGTACCGTTCATGCGAGCACAACCAACAACGGAGTCCTACTACAACTACTTGCCACAGGCCTATGTGTCGTTGACGCCCAACGAGAATTGGTCGCTATCTGTTGGCAAAATGGCAGCGCTCGGTGGCGGCGAGTCGGCATTCACCTTCCAGAACATGAATATTCAGCGTGGGTTGCTCTGGAGTCAGACCAACGTGATTACTCAGGGAATGCAGTTGAACTTTGCTGAAGGCGTTTTCTCCGCGTCATTGGCCTGGAATAACGGTGCCTATTCTGATGTGTATAACTGGTTAGGTAGCTCATTCGGCCTTAAAACTGGTGATAACAGTAATCTGACAGTCAGTTGGACAGGCTCCATGTCGGGCAATGCCCAAAACACAACGGCAACCCCTCTGTTGCAGAACAACTCTCAGATTGCGAATCTGATCTACCAGTACCAGACGGATCGCTGGAGTGTGATGCCTTACATGCAGTACACCTACGTCCCGATGAATATGGCCATCGGTATTAATGGACAATCGCAGACTTTAGGCTTTGCATTGTTATCTGTCTATCACGTGACCCCGTTACAGAACGGGGGAGAGCCTAAATTCCATGTGTCGATACCTACCCGTTTTGAATATCAGTCGAGCTACGGAAACAGTAACCTTGCGAGTAATTCCGCTGGTTTGATGTATGGGCCAGGCAGTGCCGCATGGTCGGGCACGTTAACCCCGACTGTGCAGTGGGGAAAAGTTTTCGCCCGAGGTGAGCTGAGCTACGTTAAAGCGTTTAATCCGCTCCAGGGTGCAGCATTTGGTTCCAACGGTATGAATAATAATCAGACGCGAGTAATGATAGAGGCAGGTGTGCTGTACTAACCAACAAATATCATGAGTTTGTCGATTGAGATTCGTGAATCCCGCGGTGTGCGCACCCTACATTTCGGCTCTGACTGGGTACAGGGTGCGATGCGGGTCAGCCGTCCATGGGACCTGGAGCTGGCCTATACCCGCGAGATGATGGCCGCATTGATCCTGTCGCCGACCTGGCCTTCGATGCCCTTGAGTATTTTGCAGATCGGGTTGGGCGCAGGTTCGTTGACACGTTTTATTCATCGCTACCTGCCTGAAGCACGCCAGATAGTCGTTGAGTTATCGCCGGCTGTGGTTGGGGCGGCACGACAGATGTTCCAGCTGCCACCACCCTCGGAGCGATTGAATGTGGTGATCGCAGATGGCGCCCAATGGGTTGTTCAGGCAGCGCAGACGTTTGATCTGATCCTGGTCGATGGCTTTGATGCAGATAGTAAAACTGGTGATCTGGAGACGCTTGGTTTCTATCAACACTGCCGGAGTCTGTTGAAGCCCTCTGGTGTACTGGTGGCGAACCTGCTGAGCCGCAGTTCAGGTTTTCTGGAGGCCTGCCTCACACTTACAACGGCATTTGATGGCCGGATCCGATTATTGCCACAAACACCCGGCGGCAATGTGATTGCACTGACGTCCGT
>JBLIZM010000220.1:0-2034 GCA_048859855.1 Trichlorobacter sp. | reverse complement strand
GGTCACAGTTGGTGTCAACAATAGCGACAACCTTGATTCCCAGCTTTTGTGCTTCTTGGACAGCAATTTCTTCATTCTTCGGGTCGATAACGAACATTACGCCCGGAAGTTTGGTCATGTTCTTGATACCGCCGAGAACCTTCTCAAGCTTCTGGCGCTCCTTCTCCATCTGGAGAGCTTCTTTCTTGGTGTAGGCTTCGATGGTTCCGTCTTCGAACATCGCTTCAAGCTTCTTCAGACGCTCGATGCTCTGCTTTACGGTTGAGAAGTTGGTCAGCATGCCACCGAGCCAACGATGGTTGACATAGTAGCCGCCGCAACGAAGTGCTTCTTCAGCGATGGAGTCTTGAGCTTGCTTTTTGGTGCCGACGAACAGGATGCTGTTTCCTTGCTCGGCAGCTTCTTTAACATAGCTGTAGGCAGTCTTGAAATAACGGACGGTTTTCTGCAGGTCGATGATGTAGATGCCGTTACGAGCCCCGAAGATATATGGTTTCATCTTAGGGTTCCAACGCTTGGTTTGGTGACCGAAATGGACACCGGCTTCCAACAGTTCTTTCATGCTGATGCTTGACATACGTCTCTCCTTTGGTTGTTCCTCCGCCTTGCC
The DNA here is from genome assembly GCA_048859855.1 of Trichlorobacter sp. GTDB lineage: Bacteria > Desulfobacterota > Desulfuromonadia > Geobacterales > Pseudopelobacteraceae > Trichlorobacter. The sequence continues at coordinate 1,424 of JBLIZM010000220.1, read as the reverse complement.
TATCCCGTGAGTCATCAGGGACACCGCCGGTTCTACCAAGGCGTGTGAATTTAAAAGCAGTATTGGATAGCATGTTCGATGTAAAAGTGCAAGAAAAAACAGGGAGTCACCGCCGTGTCACCTCTGTGACTGAAAGCTGTTTGACAACCGGTACGGAGTAGGTAGTATGAACGGTATTATGGATATGATTGATACTCCCGATACGCATCTACGGACCGAATTGGTGCTCGAGCAGGTCAGTACCACCCGGCGTAACCCGCTTATCCCCGACACACCCCTGCTCCAAGATATCAGCTGCCGCTTTTTGAGTGGAGAGCTGACGGTTTTGTTTGGACCGTCAGGGTGTGGTAAAAGTTCGCTTATTCGCTTGTTGAACCGTCTGGACGACCCGGAAACCGGCAGTATTCGCCTGAACGGTGTTGCTCTTGCTGAGCTCCCTCCCCAGACCGTGCGTCAACGGGTTGGCATGATGCTCCAGCAGGCCTACATGTTCGAGGGGACGGTCCTGGAAAATCTGCAACGCCCCTTTGTGTACCGGGGTATGACCCCGCCGGATGGTGATAGCGCGACTGTTCGGGATATGTTCGATCTGGTACGCCTTCCCCATGCGTATGCCCAGCGGGAAGCCCGGGGATTGTCCGGTGGTGAGCAGCAGCGGGTTAGTCTGGCGCGTATTTTGATTAGTGCTCCTGAGGTCTTACTGCTTGATGAGCCGACCAGCGCACTTGACCCGCCAACAGCTGAGGGGTTGGGGGCGACCCTCCATGACGTCTGTCGTGCGCTGCACCTGGTTGTGGTTATGGTGAGCCATGACCTGAGACTCGCCTCTCGGATCGCTGATCAGGGACTGTTTCTCTGTCAGGGGCGCTTAGTGGAACAGGGGCCGCTGCCGGAGTTGTTTCGCGCACCCCGGACTGCTGCGTTGTCACAGTTTTTAGCCGAAAGCCTACGCTAGGGGGATAGCCATGGAGAGTGCTTCGACATCGTCATCATTGGTAACCCTCGATCTACTGAATCTGGTTGCCGCCTATGCTCTGATCCTCGTTTCAATGGCGCTAACCCGTTTGAAAGGGATTGGCCAGGAGCGCAGTCTGCTGATCAGTTCCCTTCGGATGGCGGTTCAGCTGCTGCTGGTTGGCTATGTGCTGGAGATGGTCTTTGCGGTTCAGTCGCCGCTCTTGGTGGTGGTGATTCTGTTTATAATGGTAAGTCTGGCGCTGCAGGTATCCGGTTCCCGCATGAAGGAGCGGATGCCAGGATTCTATCGCACGGTTGGGAGTTCCCTGCTTATCGGCTGTGGCGTGGTCACCTGCTATTTCACCATGATCGTGGTGGGGCAGCATCCGTGGTATAATCCCCAATATCTGATCCCCTTGGCTGGTATGATTATCGGTAATGCCATGAACGGGGCCAGTCTCGCGGCT
>JBLIZM010000219.1:0-2010 GCA_048859855.1 Trichlorobacter sp. | reverse complement strand
GGCTTAGTTGCCCACGCGCCACTTACCCTTGAGCAAGCGACCATCTATTGGTCATCAGTATATCATGCAACCAGTATTGATCTACTGAGCAGGTATCTCAACGCTCCCAAGCCACTCTCAATTGATCAACACCAGTTCTGTCAATCGCAGTGTGCTCAATCAAAGCAGTCAGTTGGAATACATGGGCATACTGGAAGAGAGGCTTTAGTTGATGTGGGCAAGCAAATGGTTTCCCTTGGCCTTGTAGATTCTTTTTTCGGTAATATTTCATGGCGTTCGGGAAACGAACTCACCATATCGCAAACAGCAGCACGCCTTGACGAACTAAACCACAATCTATGCACCATTAATCTGTCATCACCATCCGCAATTGGTCTCCTTGCTTCAAGTGAATTACCAGCACACCGATTGGTGACCAACCTTCCCCATGCGCGCTTTTTACTCCATGGCCATCCCCGTGTTCCCGTTGCCCTCAGCCTGGCTGTTGATCCACGAGAAGAATCAGTTGTCGGGATTCCAGTCGCTGATGGTGACGGAGGCGTTGGCGGCCTTGCTGATGCACTCTACCATGTTTTCAAAAACACACAGCATCGCTCGTGTATCATTCGAGGTCATGGGATATTTTGCATTAGTTCTGAAAGTGCCTATGATGCCCTCACTACCATGTATTCTGCCGATGCACTCTGTAAGCAGCACCTCAAAATTCGTATTGAACATATGGCATAAAAAAACGGGGTCGGCGAACTGAATCACCAACCCCGCTATTGACGACAACCAACGTAACTTAGCAGCCGGCAGTTTTACGGAACAGCTTGCTTACCTTGCTACCTTCGTCGAACTTAACACGTACTTCGTCGCCGATAACGATACGCTTGTCGGAAAGCTTGTCAAGGGTCAGTTGATCCTTAACAATGACCGTAACCTTATTGCCATTTGCTTCCTTCAGTGTAACAGTGGCTTGTGCACCTTGCATCTCTACCTTGTCAACAACGGCGGTAACTTTCAGTTCACCGGCAAACGCAATTGAGGCACTCAGACACACAGCCATAGCGACTACAGACACAAACTTTTTCATTGGCGCATACTCCTTTGGGATAGGTTTTACTCTTATATAATAGGACTACAAAATAACTTACGCAAGCTTTTTCCTTATGACCGGACTGACAAACCAAGGCGACTGGTCAGGGCATTCACGATCTTTTGGTGGAAACGCTGAATATCTTCTTCAGTTAATGTACGTTCTGCAGAACGATATCTAAAACGTAGGGCGATACTCTTCATCCCTTCAGGGACATGCTCACCCTGATAGACATCGAATATTGCAGTTTCTTCCAACTCACGAATTCGTACCCCGCCAACACAGGCTAAAATGTCGGCAGCGGCCAAATCATTGGGGGCAAGAAGCGCTAGGTCACGCACACTATCTGGATATCGTGACGGAGGCCGGATAGCCAATATTGTTTGTTCCAGTGTGCTGATCGTCTCGAGGTTAACTTCAAAATAGTATACGGGGCGTTCAATTTCAAACTTCTGCAAAACCTGTGGATGCAGCTCTCCCAAAGAGCCAATCACGCAATTACCAACCGAAATCATGCAACACTTGCCGGGATGATAGAACGACTCCTTTTCGCTTGAATCAAACACAACTGCGTCAAGACCAATACAGTCGAACAGCATCTCGAGCCGCCCCTTGGCATCATAGAAATCGATCTGTCGATCAGAGTGACACCAACGGGAGTCTTCAGCCCCACCCGTTAATACCCCAGCACAAATGACTGGCTCATGGGGCATGTCATCACCTAAGCGACACTGATATACCCGGCGCATCTCAAACAACTGCAAATCAGTGTTCCTGGAGTTAAGATTGCGGGCGCATACCTCTAACAGGCCTGGGACCAGCGTCGTACGCATAACCGATTGTTCAACGGCAAGCGGATTACACAGTGAAATACACTGACGACGCAAATCATCTGTCGGTAACATCAAGCGGTCAGCGGTTCCAGGTGCGAT
>JBLIZM010000218.1:0-2370 GCA_048859855.1 Trichlorobacter sp. | reverse complement strand
GGCAAGCTCATCATCACTGAGTTTACCCTTGGCTAATTTAGCACGCTCACAATCGTACATATTACCGTGAGGATCCTTTTCGCCATTCACCCGCCACTGTGCCGCTGGTGTTGATTCGATTATCTGGTCATCGAAGAGATGCGACCAAACACTATCGATACCACTGGGATGATAATCTACACCAACGAGGCCGATGAAAGTATTGAGCTTATCCTTCTCTGATTTGACAGTGGTTACTGTACCAAAATATCGACCGGTATCGATATCTTTAAGTGATAACATAGACTGCATTACCGCAGAGTCCAGACCGATCACATCACCAGTAACTTGATAATAGGTACCCCAAGTTTCTGACTTTTCTTCAGTCATCTCAAAATCAGACCAAGCCAACACAGCATCTTTCATGTCCGTGTGGAAATAATTTTCTTTAGACACATGCACCCGTAATGTACGGATATCATTGAGCATCCCCAGAACATTATTCTTTTCTTTCAAAGTACCGATGACCGCCGAGGGGTCTTCAGTATAAAAGGCTGTGGTATTTTGTTTAGCTACCCAAGCAGCCAGTTCTGGGGTAATTGTCAGCTGTTGTGGAAATAAGATAAAAAGTTTAGCGCGCATCTTAAAGCTCCTTACGAAGAGTTTTGACTTTGACACCCAAATCTGGTTTCAGACTGGATAAATCGAAGTCGCCTGGCTGGTCTAGGAACAACCAGTCATAAAGAGCCTGGAACACCTCGGGTTTGGTAGTGACCAGACGAACAAAGCGGTACATCACGTTTACATCGATTTCACGATAACCCAATTCGTAGTTCTTGAGCGTAGTCTGAGGGATGCCCAGAACTTCAGCGAAGACTGGACGAGAAATACCGTAGTGATTACGAATACTCAGCAAACGAGCGGGAAGGGAAGCTGGGGTGTGTGGGGTAGTGATTTTGTTAGCCATTGTTAAATACCTTGTTAACGTGAGAGAAAAAAGAGAGGGCAAAGCCCTCTCTTTATTTTTTGTTAGATGGAGTTACCCTGTTCTGGGAGAGCACGGTAAGCGATAGTGTAACGTGGTTCGTACACGATAGTCACCCGCATCTGGCGCGCATCATTACTGAGTACAGCGACATGTTGAAGACAATCCTCCACAGTCCGGGTTTCCGATGTCCAGGTCATCACTGTATCATTGGAGATAACCTTATCCCAACGTATACCGTCCATATTAACCATGGCACGGATACCTTTTCGAAACTCCTCAAATTCTTTTTCGACATTATTGCAAATGTCTTGGTGAATAGCCAGATTTTCTAACGGCAAAATCTGGATACTGTCCAGGAATTTGGAGACGGTGTTGAGGGCGTGTTGGTCGTCTGGTGGTGTGAAGGTGGTATTCAAAGAAGTCATCCAAGCACTGGATTGTCCCACAGAGAAATTTACCACGCCATAGGACTCGATTTCCAAACGAATAGCTTTACGATAAGTATCTTGCATTGTATTTTCCTTTGTTTGTAAAGTAGTGCGGTCAAACCGCAATGGGTGCTTTAATAGCGGGATGAGGGTCATATCCCTCAAGCTCGAAATCTTCATAGCTGTAGTCCAGTACGGAAGTACCCACTGGCTTCTTCAGGTGAAGACGTGGCAAAGCCCGTGGTTCACGAGAAACCTGTTCCTTAACCTGTTCCAGATGATTGCTGTAGAGATGAACATCCACACCAGTTACCGCCAGTGTCTTAGGAACCATATTCGCATAACGTGCAAACATCATCAGCAGTGCAGCATAGCTAGCGATGTTAAAGGGCGCGCCAATGAAAAAATCCCATGAACGTTACGTGAAATGCAGATTGAGATAGTATTCTGGCACTTCTTCCAATGGCCTGTCCAGTGAATCTGCCATATCCTGACGGATTTCATCTTGAATCTTTTCAGTGACGAGCTGGAAGTCACAGTGGCAACTAGCCAGTGCGGCACGACCGGCCAATACGTTTTCTTCGATTGAGAGTTTCTCATCTGGGAGAACAGCCGGGTCCCAAGCCGTTACACGAATACGGCGGGAGTTAGGCAACTCCTTGAGTAAACGTTCTACTTCCTTGATTTGGTCAACACCGCCGAAACCGTGACGCCACTGGTAACCGTACATCGGACCGACTTCACCGGGCGCCATATCGACATGGTTGTACTTCAACTCGATACCAGCGGCACGTAACAAATCAAAATCTTTACCCGTGTGAGAAGATACCGAACGAGTATTGCTATTCGTACTCTCATTGGCAGCAGCATTCAATTCGCGAATAGCGTCGTTCTTTGAGATGCCCATCTTTTCGGCGTAATCTGCAACCAATTGCTTAGGGGACTTATTGCGTAGAGTGGTTTTGTCTTTAGACA
>JBLIZM010000217.1:0-3566 GCA_048859855.1 Trichlorobacter sp. | reverse complement strand
CCGGGAGCGGTCTTTCCGGAAGTATCCCATCTGGTTATTAAGCGCAAGCGCTCACTGGAGCTGCTTCCCTGGCATATGGTTAAGCTGTTCACCCATATTTTCATTTCCACCACTGGATCAACGTTAGAAGAACTCCCTGCCTACCATGACGACCAGGAAGGGACCTTGGTTCGCCGCGACCTCCTGGACAAACAGATTGTTGATGTAAACGGTGCCAAAGTTGTCCGGGTTAATGACATTAAGCTGGGTAACCTCCATGATAAGCTCTGTATCGTTTCCGTTGATATTGGATTCAGGGGACTACTGCGTAGACTCGGCTATGAATCCTTTGGTGAACGGATTGCCCAACTAACCCGCCGTGAAATAACAAACACGGAAATCCGCTGGGAGTATGTTCAGCCGATTGACTCCTCTTCGTCACGTCTGGCACTGAATATTGCCAGAAACCAGATGAACGAGCTCCACCCGGCCGATCTGGCCGACATCCTGGAAAGCATTCCGATCAAGAACATTAAAACCGTACTTGAAACCATGGATGCCGAGACAACCGGCGAAACTCTCTACGAGCTGGAACCAGACCTGCGCAATGTTGTTATCAGCCAGCTCGATTCAGAGCAGGCTTCTGACATCTTGGAGGAGATGGAACCGGACGAGGCGGCTGACGTCCTGGCTGACCTACCTGAACATAAAGCTCAGGAACTGCTGCAGCTGATGGATGAAGAGAGCGCTGAAGAAATTCAGGAACTACTCGAGCATGAAGATGATACGGCCGGTGGTTTGATGAACAGCGACTTCCTCAGCCTGAGCGGCCAGATGACCATTGCTGAGGCACTTGAAGAACTGAAGCAGGCCTATCAGGAGCAGAGTGAGATCCACTACGGCTATGTGGTTACCCCAGAAAACCGGCTGACCGGCGTTATCGGTATCCGGCAGCTTTTGACCACCCCTGTCGACACCACTCTCGATTGTGTTATGGAGGATGACCTGGTCACGGTCTCTGTCGGCACCGACTTGATTGAGGCGTTGGAGCTGATGACCAAGTATGACCTGTTGGCACTGCCGGTTCTTGATGAGGATGAAACAATGGCCGGTGTCATGACTGTTGACGACCTGCTTCAGCACCTAGTACCAACCCTGATCCATACCCGCCGTGGCGGAATGATGTAGGAGTAGCAATGTTTCGTGGACTCGCAACAACCCGGCTAGCCAAACCGTTCACCCAGATAAACACCAGAAACATTCTGATGTTTCTGGCGTTGCTTGGCCCGGGAATTATCACCGCCAACGTTGATAACGATGCCGGCGGCATCGCCACCTACTCACTCGCAGGGGCAGATTACGGACTGACGTTGCTCTGGACGATGCTGCCAACTACCGTTGCGCTGGTGGTTGTTCAGGAAATGTGTGCCCGTATGGGTGCGGTCACCGGCAAAGGGCTCTCTGACCTGATCCGTGAATCGTTCGGAGTAAAGATAACCTTCTACGTCATGATTGCGCTGTTACTGACCAACCTTGGAAATGCCATTTCTGAGTTTGCAGGGATTGCAGCCTCCCTCGAGATTTTTGGCATTAGTAAATATATTTCCGTTCCTGCTTCATCGGTAGTAGTCTGGCTATTGATTGTCAAAGGGTCATATCGAACCGTTGAAAAGGTTTTTTTGGTCGCCTGTGTTGTGTATATTGCCTACCCGATTGCCGCCTTTATGGCAGGCCCGCACTGGGGAGAAGTGCTCCTCGCTTCGGTTAAGCCAACCATTCAAGCAGACGGGGGCTTTATTATGACCATGATTGGACTGGTCGGCACGACGATTGCCCCCTGGATGCAGTTTTATCAGCAATCCAGCGTTGTTGAAAAAGGGATTACCCCTGAACAGTATGGCTTTACTCGCCTCGATGTCATTATCGGCTGCATCATGGCGATTGTTGTGGCTTTTTTCATTGTTGTTGCCTGTGCCACCACCATTCACCCTTCTGGCGTCAAGATCAAGACCGCCGCCGATGCAGCGGTTGCACTGAAACCGCTGGTCGGTCGTCATGCTTCTGCCATCTTTGCCTTCGGACTGTTCAACGCATCACTGTTTGCGGCCTGTATCCTGCCACTGTCAACGGCGTACTACATCTGTGAGGGATTAGGATGGGAGTCCGGTGTTGACAAGGACTTCGATGAGGCTCCCCAGTTTTTCTGGCTCTTTACCGCCATCATCGCCATTAGCGCCATAGCGATTCTCGTTCCAAGCGCGCCGCTACTGAAAATAATGTTCCTCTCACAGGTCGTTAACGGAGCAGTACTGCCGTTTGTTTTGATTTTCATCCTGCTCTTGGTTAATGACCGGCGGCTGATGGGAGACCGGATTAACGGACCGGTATTTAATGGAATTGCCTGGTTGACCGTTGTCGTCATGATTGTACTGACCGCTGCCATGACCCTTGACATGGTCTGGCCCGGCAGCCTGACCAGCTTACTGGCATCACTAAAATTCTAATCTACACCACTCGTTGATGGAGGTACTCGTATGAAACGACCGACCTTCCCGCCGACCTATCGCCATACCCATAAACCGGTTCAGAATGCCAATGATGTTATTACAGAGCAATTAACCCTTGGTCAACGAGCCGCTGATTATATTGCGGCAAAAGTCGGCTCCTGGCAGTTTATTATCACCCAATCCGCGCTTTTGGCGGTTTGGGCACTCTTAAACATTACGGCGTGGGTCCACCACTGGGACCCCTACCCGTTCATCTTAATGAACCTTGTTCTTTCCCTGCAGGCAGCCTACACCGCACCGATGATTATGATGAGTCAGAATCGACAGGCCGCCCGTGATCGGGTTGAAGCCCATATCGATTACGAAATCAATCAAAAAGCTGAAATTGAAATCCGTGAAATCATGGAAAACCTGGCTGCCCAGAACAATGCCATTTTAGAAATACATGCCATGCTGGATGAAATCCGCCAGAGCACTCTTGCTGGTCACGTGACGACACCATCCGCTACTCGAGAATAACATTAAGCTCTGAAAACCAGTTTCGCAGTGCAGCGGGGTATGGCCGATCAAGACGGGCCCGGTTCCCCTGAATTGTAAGCCGTGCGCCATAACTCACAAACTGGCGGCGAGCCTGATTCATCGGATCGGGCGTATCCATGATAATCAGATACGGTTTCCCACCCTGCTGCTCAAACACCATAAACCCTTCAGATATGCTACAGGAATGGGGCACACAACCGGATCCGAACCAGAAACGACCCTCATGGTGCATTCCATCTGACACGGAGAAGTAATCACGCACCTGATTCAGTCGTGTCCCCCGTGGCAAGACCGATTTAATTTGTGAGGCATAGGGCCTGTTTTTAAAAAGCTCATACGGGTAGGTTTGGCCACCAACAGCCTCGGCCATAGTCAACAGCATCCCCTGAACCGCAACAATCGCCATGAGTATTCCAAGTCGCTTCCACATAATCCCTCCACGGTTTGCATAGTGGTATCTGGAGTAAATCCACCTCTATCCTACGAAAAAACACTCCTTCTGACGAGTTTTTTAAAAGCGTTGTTTCGACATGTCCTGTT
>JBLIZM010000216.1:0-6623 GCA_048859855.1 Trichlorobacter sp. | reverse complement strand
AACAATCTGGCTACCATACTCAGCCGGCAGTGGCGGTTCTTCTTCGTTGTACTGAATACCAAGACCACCACCACAGTCGAAATACGTCAAGTCAATTCCCTGCTCACGAAGCTTTGCCAGCATGACCTTGAGCTTCTCGATAGAATCGACAAACGGGTTGACCTTGGTCAACTGAGAACCGATATGCATATCGATACCGATAACATCAATTCCCGGCAACGTTTTAGCGCGGGCATACTCGGCCATCGCCCGTTCGATGGTAATACCGAACTTGGCATTTTTAAGACCGGTCGTAATATACGGATGGGTACCTGGATCAACATCAGGGTTAACCCGAATAGCAATCCCGGCTTTCGTTCCCATTTTCGTAGCTATTTCACTGATACGAGTCAGTTCCTGCTCCGACTCAACATTGAACATCAAGATGCCGGTACGCAGCGCATACTCAATCTCATCATCACGCTTACCAACACCCGAGTAGACAACCTTCTTCGGATCCACACCCGCCTTAACCGCACGGAATAGCTCACCACCTGAAACGATGTCAGCGCCACCACCCAGCGAGAAGAACGTTTTGAGAACGGACTGTGTTGAGTTCGCTTTAACCGAATAGCAGATGGTATGGGGAACAGCACTGAACGCTTCGTCAAATGCCTTAAAATGGCGGGTCAGTGTTGCATGGGAATAGACATATACCGGAGAACCAACCTGTGCGGCGATCGTGGATAGTGGGACCGACTCAGCATACAGGTCCTCACCATGGTACTGAAAATGGTTCATTGAAAATCCTCCATAGCAGATCCGACCACCGGACGATGGCCGATAAGGTGTCTAAAAATGGAATTTTTTACCATATAGACTGCTAAAAGTCAAAACGTGTTTATCCGGTGGATAAAGGCAATCAGCAGTCCGTAATGTACACGGTTAATTGGAAAACTGATCCGGGGCAAATGTGACAATTCCGGCTGGTCCTCTTCAAACGGTAGTTCTTCACAACACTGTATCGTACCACCATTCATAATCAGCTCGGGGAACTCACTCTGCAGCGTAGCGAGCTGCTCGTCGTCCAGCCGTTTATTGAGGCGGATAATAGCATGCTGGTCATAAAATCTAATTGAGTTGTAGACCCGGTAGAAATCCTCTATTACCGCACAGGCTTCATCCAGATCCTTCGTAATGGTAAAAATGGAGAAGTCCTCAGGAGAGATCAACCCCCTGATTAATAACTTGTCCTTGATAAAGTCGAAGAACTGTTCCCAGAAACCATCTTCATCATCAACCAACACTAATGGTTTCGGTGAGGTTTTACCCGTCTGAATCAGGGTAAATACTTCCATTGCTTCATCAAGGGTACCGAACCCACCAGGAAAGACCGCAACCGCATTCGACTCCTTCACAAAAGCCACCTTGCGATTAAAGAAGTACTTATAGGTCACGAGACGCTGATTATGCTGCATGACCGGATTCGCCGACTGCTCAAACGGTAGGCTGATATTCACCGCAAAGGAATTTTCACTGCCGGCACCTTCATTACCAGCCTGCATAATCCCTCCACCGCCACCGGTGATAACCATCCACCCCCGCTCAGCGAGTGTGCGGGCGAAAGCAACACAGGTCTGATAAATCGGCTCTGACGGCTGGGTTCGGGCTGACCCAAAAATAGTAACTTTTTTACGACCACGATAGGGCCCAAACACCCTGGCGGTATTACGGTGTTCGCGCAGTGTATGCGTTATCATTTTGAGGGCTGGAATATAGGCGGTTTCCTGGCCGATCTTGAGCGATGAAATAATCAACTCGCGAATCATCTCCCGCTGTCCAATATCTTCAGCTTGGTCCATCAAGCGTTCGATTAGGCGATCAAGTTCTTCATTGGTATGGGAGAAACTGATTTCCATGCGTTCCCTCCTAATAAATACGCCCCATGAGGCCACAACCAGTATTCTCGAACCTACCACAGATGCAGTACACTGTAAACCGATCCGACACAGGAAACGCCGCTTGATTTTAAGCAGTTGGCTATGTATTATTAATTTTTTAAGTCAACGGATGCCGATCCGATACACCCTAAGGAGTTCCATACCATGCTGGACCTGCTACGTAAGAAAAAAGAATCAATGGTCATCAAAGTGGTCTTCGTCATCATTGTACTATCTTTTATCGGTACCATCTTCCTGGTATGGGGAAAAGGCGAAGAAGGGATCGGCCGTTCCAAGGGGTATGCAGCTAAAGTAGACCGCACCGTCATCTCCCTGACTGCCTATCAACAGGCCTACCAGAACATGGTTGCCACCTATCGTCAGGTTTTCGGAAATGCCTTCACCAGCGAGACGGAAAAACAGTTAAATCTCAGACAGCAGGTTATTGATCGACTAATTGACAACGTATTACTCTTAAAAGGGGCCAAAAAAGAAGGGATCTCCGTCAGCAAGGAAGAGATTTCCCAAGCAATTTCCAGTATGCCGGTATTCCAGGCAAATGGCAGCTTTGATTATGCATTATATCAGCAACTACTCCGCTCCAACCGGATTACGGCCCAGGAATTTGAGGAGTCAAAACAGCGTGAGCTGCTCCTTGTGAAAACCCGCAAGGCAATTATGGCAAAAGGTGCTGTTAGTGACGCCGAAGTTGCTACTCAATACCATAAAGAACGGGATGTGCTACAAGTTCAGCTGATTGGCTTTGCACCGGCAGAACTGCTTAAACAGGTAACCGTGACCGACGCTGAGTTACAGGATTACTTGAATAAACACCAGGACCGCTTCAAAACTCCGGAACGGATTTCCGTTAGTTACAGCCTGATCCCCCGTGCCGGCATCGTTGCCTCTCCAGTAACCGCAGAAGAGATTGAGGCATTTTACCGTAAGAACATGGATCGCTATCTTGATGCCGCCAAAAGTCCTCTGCCGTTCCCGCAAGTAAAGGAGCGGGTGCGCAAGGATGCTCAGCAAGCAAAGCAGTCAAAGGCGGCGTATGAGAAAGTTGCCGACACCCTATTCAAAAATATTAAGTCAGGTGACCTCAAGACCGTTGCAACAGCTTTTGGAGCAACCGTGCAGGAGACTCCTCTTTTCTCAGCAGCAGCTGTACCAGCAGCCGTTAGCTCTGGCACCACAGACAACAAGCGACTGTTTGATCTCAAACAGGGTGAAATTGGTGGCCCCTTTGAAACACCCCGCGGCATCCTGATTGTTAAAATCCGTGAGAAGCAAGCCGGAGCGGTTCCAAAGCTTGCTGAAGTTCGAAATCGTCTTGAGCAACAGCTCAAGCCTGAAAAAGCAGCTGAACTCGCCAAGCAAAAAGCGGTTGCAACCCAGAAAGGGCTGGCGACAGCGGCAGCGGCAACACCTAAAGCAACTTCACTGCACTATTCATCCAAAGGCGAGATACCGACGGTCGGAACCTCACCAGTACTGATGGAGCGCCTGTTCGCCCTGACGCCACAGCAGCCGGCACTGTCTGAACCGATTCTGGTTGGTTCCCGCTGGTATGCTGCACGGCTCATCCAACGCCAAGCTGCCCCTGAAGCTGGGCTCGCTACCGCTCGTGAAGATATACGCAAGCGACTAACACCTATCAAACAGGAAGAAACATTTAAAACCTGGCTTGCCAATTTACGAAAAAACGCTACCATAGTCATTAATCCGGCACTGACTGCCACAACCCCGTAAAGGAGAGCTGTATGGCACCACCTGTAAAAGAAACCAATCTCCCAGGCTTGAACCTGGTAACCCGCGGCAAGGTTCGCGATATTTACGATCTTGGCGATGCACTACTACTGGTCACCTCTGACCGGATTTCGGCTTTTGATGTTATTATGAACGAGCCGATTCCTGACAAAGGTAAAGTACTGACCCAGATTTCAGCATTCTGGTTCAAGCAAATGGAAGACATCATTCCAAACCACATTATTGCTATGGACGTTGCTGACTTCCCGGCAGCATGCCAGCCATATGCTGATGTTTTGGAAGGGCGTTCGATGCTGGTAAAAAAAGCCCAGCCTCTAGCAGCCGAGTGTATTGTCCGCGGATACGTCTCCGGTTCAGGATGGAAAGATTACAAGGCGACCGGTGCAATTTGTGGGATAACGCTGCCGGCTGGTCTGCGTGAGTCTGACCGTCTTGAGCAACCAATCTTCACCCCGTCAACAAAAGCAGAGCTCGGAACCCATGACGAAAACATCTCATTTGAGGAGATGGCGAAAGTCTGTGGACGGGAGTTAGCAGAGCAGGCACGTGAAGCAACCATCAAAATCTACACCCGTGCCCGTGAGATTGCAGATACCAAAGGGATTATCATTGCCGACACCAAGTTCGAGTTTGGGGTCTATGACGGCAAACTCATCATTATTGATGAATGCCTAACACCTGATTCCAGCCGTTTCTGGCCTAAAGACCGCTATCAGCCGGGCGGACCACAGCCAAGCTTTGACAAACAGTTCCTACGTGACTATCTCGAGACACTTGACTGGGGCAAAACCGCACCAGCACCACCACTACCCGAAGAGATTGTTACCAAAACTGCAGAAAAATACAAAGAAGCACTTTTCAAGCTCGCAGGAATCACTATCTAAGTACCAAAACGGCCCCGACAATTTTGTCGGGGCCGTTTTCTTTTCGTCGTCCGCTGCAGTAATATAACTTGCCGGGAGATCACAACCATCAGGAAGCTGGAATGGTATCGGATAGCGTATTCCCGCCCGATGCGTTGCTTCAAGTCCGTCTGCCATCCGATCCAGCCATGATAACGGCACACCAACAACCATTTCATGATCTTGAGTCATGGCAAAACGACGATCTCCCATACAAGGGACTTCAACAGCAGGTTCACCCGTCTGATAGACCTGAGCCACTGCGCGTGAACAAACACCTGCATCACCCGAAGAGCAGACCTGATACTCTCCCCCTTCTTGGTACAAAAATGCTTGAATACAGCGCATAACCTGTGCCGGGTTTAGATAGAGCACCACGACGTCAACAGGAACAGAAGAGAGCGGTTTGGACAATGGATAGGTGAGTACCGCAGCAATTGACCCACCTGTTAGTCGTGGCATGGCCTGCTGCATTGCAGCAGCGGCGGCTTGATCTTGCTGATAGACCCCACAGTTAACAGTCCCGTCAAGTACTCGTTGCGGTGCTACCACAAGACCACAGCACGCGCTCCCGAGTACACAGTGGCTACTGTCTCGATCACAGAGCGTTGACCAACCATAATAGCGACTATAGGCGATTTGCTGACAAATAGTTAGTCGTCTGCCGGAAACCTTAATGCGTTCATTCACCGGCAATGCTGCGGCCGTTACGAGCGACACCCCGACTGGTTTGGTTGCTGGTTTGACTGTTTCCTCAAGAACCGACTGAAATCGTGCGAGAACATCTTCATATCCACGGGTCGCCGCCATACGCTCCTCCATTCGTATAATTCGCTCAATCTAAAAAATCGAGATGAGGCATAATAGTTTTTTCTCTAATGATTGCAACAGTAAAATACTGTTTGACCGGAAAACGATCACGCTGATATACTTATAAATGTGAGAAGTTTTTCATGAAGGGAGGGACGGTATCATGAAACTCGCTGATGTTAAAAAGATTGCAGCAGAACACGGCATCGTTGTTGGGCGAATGAGAAAAGCAGAAATTATCCGTGCAATTCAACGGGCCGAAGGCAATGAAGACTGCTACAGTATCGGTAAAGCAGCCCACTGTTGTCAGGAAGAATGTCTCTGGCGTACTGACTGTGAATAACCCTTTGTAGCACACACCTCCTCTTCACCGTGTGGCATCCGTACAACCTCCGACCACCGGTGTAACTCAGCCCCGTTTTCTGCTACTGCTATCAGGTGCCTTTTTCTTAAGGGGTCGCTTTCCCTCGAGGTTTGTGTACATTGAAGCAAGTGCTGCCTCGACGCGCTGAAACACACTCCCTTTACGCCAACCACCATCTACTTTACGCACTCCCGCTGGCACGCCGGTCAGGATTTCAATCCCCTCCTCGATGGTCTCAATACTCCAGACATGAAACTGACCCGCTGCAATAGCATCAACAACATCGTGATGGAGCATCAGGTGCCGTTCATTTCCTTTTGGTATTAACACTCCTTGACAACCTGTCAATCCACGGGCCCGACAGACGGCAAAAAATCCTTCTATCTTGTGATTCACGCCACCAATCGGCTGGATACGTCCAAGCTGGTCAACACTACCGGTCACCGCAATTCCTTGATCAATCGGAACACCAGAGAGCGCTGATAATAGTGCATAAAGTTCCGTTGATGATGCGCTATCACCATCCACACCATCATAATTTTGTTCGAAGCAGATTGATGCGGACAGTGCCAATGGCCGATGCTGTGCAAACATCCCCCCCAGATACCCGGAAAGAATCAATACTCCTTTGTCATGAATTGCGCCAGAGAGCTTCACTTCTCGCTCGATATTGACCATTCCCGCCTGCCCCACCCAGACACGGGCAGTAATGCGCGAGGGTTGGCCAAAGCTGTGATCAGCCAGTGATAGCACCGACAAACCATTAATCTGACCTACCACAGCACCGGTTGTTTCTATCTTAAGGGTTCCATCAGCGAGAAGTTCTTGAATATGATCTTCAATCCTCCGCATGCGATA
>JBLIZM010000215.1:0-7561 GCA_048859855.1 Trichlorobacter sp. | reverse complement strand
AGGGCAAGCACCTTAAGGTATTCAACACCGGTAGCTGTTGTCCCGCCAAGCTCCGTGTTACCCGGTTGGTAGGTCCACGGAATGAACGCGGTAAAACTGCCTCCTTCTGCCTGGAGCTCCTTCACACGAAATATATGCTCGATTATTTGTTCCGGGGTTTCTGTACTTCCAAACATCATGGTTGCCGTGGTTGACATCCCCTTTTTCGACGCAGCAATCATGACATCGCCCCAACGACGCCAGCCGATCTTATTTGGTGAAATCGTTTTTCTTACTTCATCGACAAGGATTTCTGCGCCACCACCAGGAATAGAATCAAGACCGGCCGCCTGAAGCCTGCCAATCGTATCATCAATCGACAACCCTTCGCGATCCGCGAGATGACACACCTCTGCCGGAGAGAGTGAATGATTCTGAACCATCGGGTAGTGTTGTTTAATGCTACGAAATAACTCTTCAAAATAGGTCAATTTCAGTTGGGGATGAAGCCCCCCCTGCATCAGAAGCTGGGTACCTCCACGGTCAACAAGCTCCTGTATTTTCGAAAGGATTGTCGATTTATCAAGCAGGTATGCATCCGGCGAATCTTCTGTGCGATAGAACGCGCAAAAGGAGCAGCGGCATTCACAGACATTGGTATAGTTAACATTGCGATCCACAACAAAGGAAACGTCCTTGTTAGGGTGTAGCCGCATCCTGACTTTATCTGCCCACGCACCAAGCTCAAGCAGGTCTCCATTCTTAAGCAGTTCAAGGGCACCGTTTCTATCAAGATTCATACTCATGCCGTTGTTTCTCCCCACAATGTTGCAATCACTGCAGGTATCCGCCGAGGCCTACGGTCGTTACCAATACAGGCAAGGGTCACTAAAGCTTCAACCAAAAGCTGGCCATCACTAACCCGCAGAACTTTCTGCACAACAGAGAAGCGTGCACCGCCGAGCTCAGCCGGCTCCACGGTCACGCGGAGCTCCTCGTCAAGCGTTGCCGCCTGTTTGAAACTAATATTGACATCAACAACCGGGAACACATAGCCTTCGTTTGCCAGAGTCGCAACAGAGTACCCCTGCTTTCGAAAAAACTCAGCACGAGCCCGCTCCATAAAATGCAAATAACGCGCATGATATACAACGCCAGCAGCATCTGTGTCCTCATAATAAATACGAACGTTCATAATGCCTCATATTCTAGACCACATCCGACCAGCCTACAAAAATAATTTCAGCCCATCCACTTTCTAGGGGTACCGTACCCCTAGGCGGGACAATAAAAATGGATCTACGGGCCACACAGGCGCATTGCCCATAACATACCGATATTTATTGTTTTTTTATGACGATTATTTGATGGTCACCGTAACCGTCAATGAGATGATACCCAAAGCTGCCACCATACTGTAATCCGCATTCTGCCGCCACCACCTTCAGTTGTTCGATGTCAACACGCGTCAGATGACCAGCCATGATAAGCAGACTTCCTCCTGGCGCAACAAAAGGTGATGCAATACGGACAAATGCTAACGGATCGGTAAACGCTCGGGACGTGACACAATCAAACAACTGATCACGCAACAGTGAGGCCTGCTCAATCCGCTCCTGAATTACCGTGAGCTGAAGACCGAGGGCCCTGACGATATGACGTTGAAACGCTGCTTTCTTCCCGATGGCCTCAACACTTGTGATCCTAAGATCCGGTCTGACAATCGCCAGGGGAATCGATGGAAATCCACCACCAGAGCCGATGTCGAGTAGCCTTGCTTGATTAGGAAGATAGGGAAGTAATTGCAGTGAATCTCCAAAATGCTTGACACTCACCTCGCGGGGATTCGTTATGCTCGTGAGATTTATCTTGCTATTCCAGCGTCGCAACTCCTCATAAAAGCGTTTAAAGCAGTTATGGTGGTCATCAGAGAGCACAATTCCAAGAGTCGCCACTGCGTCATCAAGAACAGCATCCCGCATTATAGAAGCCCGCGCCCTTTGAGGGAAATAGTGATAACTGAAATAGCAGCAGGAGTCACTCCCTGTATTCTCAATGCTTGTCCTAGCGTGTCAGGACGATATTTATCAAGCTTCTCTCGTACCTCTGTTGTCAATCCCGGTAGCGAGTCATAACTAAAATCCGCTGGTATGGATACTTCTTCGTACCGTCGGAGCCGCTCGATCTGCTCTTCCTGACGATCGATATATCCTTTATATTTGATATTAATCGCCACCTGATCACGCACATCGGCCCTGATGCTTTCAGCTACAGGATCAAATGAGGCGATATCATCATACGTAACTTCTGGTCGCCGCAAGAAATGTTCAAGAGAAGTCCCTTTTTGAATATCAGAACAGCCCAGTGCCTCACAACAGCCTCGCTGTTCAGGAGTTAGATCCATACGGGTAGTTGATAGCCGTGCTATCTCTTGTGTAATTTGATTCCGCTTATCACAGAAGTAATCGTAGGTCTGCTGGTCTACCAACCCAAGGCGATAGCCGAGATCACGTAAGCGCATGTCAGCATTATCTTCCCTAAGGAGCAAACGGTATTCAGCTCGGGACGTAAACATACGATACGGCTCTTTCGTTCCCAAGGTAACCAGATCATCAACCATCACTCCAATATACGCTTCATGGCGCCCCAGCGTTATGAGGTCTTCACCTTTGACCCGTAATGCGGCATTAATTCCCGCGAGAATTCCCTGGCCGGCAGCCTCTTCATACCCCGAGGTACCATTTATCTGACCGGCATGAAAGAGATTTGGTGTTCTTTTGGTTTCCAAAGTGGCATGAAGCTCAACGGGATCAACATAATCATACTCTATTCCGTATGCCGGGCGCATAATCTCGACCTGTTCAAGGCCAACCATCGATCGATAAAATGCAATTTGAACATCAATGGGAAGCGATGTAGACATCCCACTGGGGTAATATTCAACTGTATCCAAACCTTCTGGCTCAATAAAAGTCTGATGCCGTTCTTTCTCCGGGAAGCGGACGACTTTATCCTCTATCGACGGGCAATATCGGGGACCTATTCCCTCGATAACTCCTGCATACAGCGGCGAGCGGTCAAGCCCCCCCCTGATAATTTCATGCGTTCTTGGGTTAGTGTAGGCGATATAGCATGGAATTTGCTGCATGGTAATCTGCTCGGTGCTGAAGGAAAAAGGGACAGGCGGATCGTCACTATACTGGGCCTCAAGCTTGGAAAAATCGATGGTTCTTCCATCAAGGCGGGCTGGTGTTCCTGTCTTAAGGCGGCCTACGCCAAAACCAATGTCACGCAGCTGGTCAGACAGCCCCAGAGACGGCAGATCACCGGCTCGGCCACCTGAGTAGTTAATCAATCCGATGTGGATTAATCCCCTCATAAAGGTTCCCGTTGTAAGGACAACCGTCTCCCCCAAAAAGCGGATGCCACTGCGGGTCTCTACACCCTTTAGCACTCCCTGCTCAAAATACAGCGCCGTGACCTCAGCCTGCTTAATGTCAAGATATGACTGGTGCTCGAGAACCTGCTTCATGCGCAAGCGATAGAGCTGCTTGTCTGCCTGGGCCCGCCCAGCCCTTACTGCAGGCCCTTTACGCGTATTCAGAACCCTAAACTGTATCCCGGTCGCATCAATGTTCTTGCCCATTTCGCCGCCAAGAGCATCTATCTCTCGGACCAAGTGCCCTTTAGCCAATCCACCAATTGACGGGTTGCAGGACATAACGGCTATTCCATCAAGACTCATGTTCAACAAGAGCGTACGACACCCCATACGTGCTGCAGCCAAAGCGGCCTCACACCCAGCATGCCCTGCGCCGACAACAATTACACCATAGATGGTTTCATAGCTATGCATACGAGCCCCTATGTTCCACGTGAAACATATCTACTTCCCAATACAAAATTTAGAAAAAATCAAATCAAGCAAATCATCGGTAGTTGTTTCACCACAAATTTCACCCAACGCAGAGAGTGCTGAACGTAACTCAAGGGAAACCAGTTCCGGCTCACCACCAACAGCATACAGTTCGCTGAACCGCCCAAGCGCATCGAGTGCCTTCCTGAGAGCATCAAGGTGGCGAACATTTGAAATCATAGCCCGATGGGAGCCAGACTCATCATACGAAACAATAAAATGAGAATATATCGCTTCTTTCAAACACTGAATCCCCGCACCTGTCCGTACTGACAATTCATAGAAGTTGCCGTCAGCAGTACGATTGATCGGTTGCGAGCTCTCCTCAAGATCTTTTTTCGTCATGACTATAAAGTGTGGAGCAGGGCCAATCAGTTCCGTGATACGCTGGTCCTCAGCGGTAAAACCTGATTGAGCATCAACAAGATGGAGCACGAGGTCAGCCTGGTTAATTTTTGCAACCGCACGCCTAACACCCTCCTCCTCCACGATATCATCGACATGAGAGCGGATCCCGGCGGCATCGATAATGGTTACCGGCAATCCGAGTACAGAAATCTGTTCTTCTTTAACATCACGAGTCGTTCCAGGTATCGAGGAAACAATAGCACTTTCCTCGCCGGTCAATGCATTTAAGAGACTTGACTTCCCAGCATTGGGGAGCCCGAGTAACAAAACAGAAACCCCGTGACGTAACATTCGGCCGGTACCATAGCTTTGGACAAGATCCTCGAGAATGGCTCTGGATTCTGAAACTGCCGCCTCAACGAGATCTATAACAGACTGGTCTACCTCGTCCTCCGGGAAGTCAACATATGCTTCCACCAAAGCCAGCGTCTGGCGCAACTGTTGCTGAACATCTCCCATAACCCGTGCAAGGCCACCCATACGCTGCGACTGGGCTATAGCCAACCCCTTGTCCGTTCGACTGGTAATAATATCAGCAATCGCTTCAGCCTGTGACAAGTCAATGCGCCCATTTAAAAATGCTCGTTTAGTAAACTCTCCCGGCTCAGCAAGACGAGCACCAAGACTCAACGCTGCTTCAAGAAGGCGTCTCACAACAAGCGTGCTTCCATGGCACTGCAACTCGACAACATCCTCCCGCGTATAGGAACGCGGCCCCTGCATCAAAACGCACATCCCCTCATCAAGAACCTGTCCTGTTTGAGGTTCTATAAACCTACCATAGAAAAGGCGGTGGCTTTCAAAGCCACCGCCTGTACGACAACAGGAAGATCTAAAAAGAGATGAAGCTATCGACGAGGAATCGGGACCACTTATTCGGACAATCCCGATACCGCCTGAACCGATTGGCGTTGCTATGGCAGCGATTGTATCGCGAATATACACAACACTACTCCGCTATTTATTGACTAGTTTATTAATATATGCCTGCTGACCGATGGTTAGAATATTGTTCACGAGCCAATAAAGAACCAGACCAGAGGGGAAACTCAGGAACATAAAGGTAAAGACGACCGGTAGCGCCAGCATAATTTTTTGCTGCATCTCGTCCATGTTTGATGGCGTCATTTTTTGCTGGACAAACATGGTGACCCCCATAATAAGCGGAGTGACATAATACGGATCCTTATCAGACAAGTCTGTAATCCACATCATAAATGGTGCATGCCGCAGTTCTATGGAGTACATCAAAGCCTTATACAGTGCAAAGAAAACCGGAATTTGCACCAACATCGGCAAACACCCACCAAGCGGATTAACCTTATGGTCGCGATAAAGCTCCATAACCGCCTTATTAAGGGCATCTTTATTGTTTTTGTGCTTTTCTTTGAGCGCAGCCATCTTTGGCTGCAGATTGCTCATCTCCTTCATGGACTTGTAGCTCTTGTGCGTCAAGGGGAAGAAGAATATTTTGAGGATAACGGTAATAATAATAATCGCTATGCCGTAGTTACCAACGTAATTGTAGAAGAACTTGAGTGAATACAGCATAGGCTTCGCAATCATTGAGAACCAACCGAGATCCAGCGACTGCTCAAGAGACTCCCCTTGGAGCTTTAACGTATCAATCTCTTTAGGCCCTACGAACAGCTTATGCTGGGTTGTGCCGGTCTGCCCTGGAGCCACGGTAAATACCGGCGTTGCAATGGCGGCCTCTAGGAAGCCATTTGCATTTTTCTTAAGCTCAACAGAAGCAATACTGTTTTGTACTGCAAGGAGAGCCCCCAAAAAGTACTTATCATTCAGACCGACCCAACGGACCTGCTTGTCATACCGCTTACTCGCAGAGGCGAGATCTTTCGGCACCTCTTTTTTGAGGGCGTCTTCAGCGAAAAGGGAGAAGCCGTAGGTTTCATATCGACGGTCCTTTGCATCGACAGTACCCGGGCCAGTCAGTAAATGCTGAAAGCTGCCCGAGATTGGCGCGGCCCCATTGTTAACCAACTGTGTTGTCAGGGTAATACCAAAACCACTGCCATCAAAACCATAGGTCTTTTTAACGACAAATCCCTGGGCGTCAACATAGGTAAACGTTAAAGTTTTCTTCTCCCCCCCTGCTAAAACAAGCTTTGCTGCATCAGCTTTATAGACTGACTGACTCGAGAGATTAAAACCAGCTCCGCGGGTTGAAAACGCCGTCTCCGCAGGATCGTGGGGAACGAGCAGTGTCATATCCGGCGAGGCTGCACCTGCTGCTGTCCTATATCCCTTTAGGGTGACCTGCTTTAACCCCGCTCCCGCCGTGCTGAATACGGCACGGTAGCGGCCCGTTTCGACAACCACATCCTGCGCATCAGCCAATTGAGTAGGGGTTGGCATTGCAACAGGAGCTGGAGTCACCTGGCCAGACACGCTAACCGGCGCTGGTGCCGCAGGCTTGGTAGGCTGTACCGGCTTCGCGTTGAAGCCAGATACATACGAGAAGAGATAAAAGACGCCAATTGACAGCGCAACTGCGAGTAATGTCCTTTTTTCCATCAGAGACGCTCCGAAGGTTCGTTAACGAACAGGGTCATATCCGCCAGGATGCCATGGATGGCACCGGACGATACGGTATGCAGCCATAGCACCACCTTTAATGGCACCATAACGGCGAATAGATTCAATAGAATAGGATGAACACGAAGGATAGAAACGACAGACCCCGGGCAGAAACGGGGAGATGCAGAGCTGGTAGCAGCGGATACATGTTATGAGTACGCGTGACAACATGTATATTAACCAATCTGCTGAAATGCCTTGAGCAGATCAGCCATAACGGCGCTATTTGTCATATCAGCCAGAGACCGACGAACGACAATATTGATATCAACCGCGGGAAGCGTGTGGCAATGATGTCTAAAACATTCCCGTATCAAACGTTTAGCCCGGTTCCGAACGACGGCATTCCCGCTTTTTCTGCTGGCGGTTATACCAATTCTCGGGTTTAGCTGATTGTTGTTACTCCAGACAATCAAAAATCCAGGAAAACTTTTCTTCTGCCTACTTGTGGCAAGAGCTAAAAACTCTTGCCTAGAAAGAAGACGGTACTGCTTCGTAAAGCTGTAGCCGTCTTCATTCACAGCATATCTCCCTGCTGCACCAGTAAAACTATTTAGCAGGAGTCTGAACTGAAAGGCGCTTACGCCCTTTAGAACGACGGCGCTTGATTACCAAGCGACCGTTCTTTGATGCCATACGAACGAGAAAGCCATGGGT
>JBLIZM010000214.1:0-4775 GCA_048859855.1 Trichlorobacter sp. | reverse complement strand
TCTCCAAATAACTTGTTAAGGGCTTTCAGCATGTAGGTTGACCATATTCCTATCGTATTTCTCGTCGCTACATGCTCTCAAAACACCTTTAGATCGCACACACGCCTATCTGTCCAATTTGGGCAGTTTGAGAAACCAGCTTTCCATCCCCCCCCCTTTTAGAATGGGCTCATCGACAATTTTTGATGAGGAACGACACGATGAGACAACTGATAGCAATTCTGGGAGTGGCAATTCTGGCCGGGTGTGCCTCTAACGCCCCCGAGCAAAAGCCTCAGCCCCAGACTGCCCCTGCCGAAAATGACAAACCTGCCCGAGTTAGCCGGGAACTGTCGATGGCATGGGACAACATGGGGCGCGGTGGTGCTGCATTACGTCAACCTGGTTATATCCATGTGCTGGGCGACGGTAATGTCAGCGCAACGATGAACAAGGTCAAAGATGACTCCGCTGGTTCAGATAAAACTCCAGCAGGGATCAAGCAGCACGGGGATGTGAACGAAGCCATCAATACCTTCAAGTCCATGAATAAAGGCAAAGGCTACTCGCTGTACGAGTTGTCACGCTGGGAACGCTATTGCGATGGCGGCAAAGGTATGGACGAGCACGATTGGCGCTTTGTGGAAGCCGAGGGGACTACAAACATCCCCAAGGATGTTGTAACCGGCTGCATACCACCTACCCACACCTATCAAGATTATCTGAATGCCTGGACGCACTTTTGCACCAGCCAGGCTGTAACTGACGCAGATCGCCGCATTGTGCGCGAGTCCGTGCGTCCCTATTCAGTGGTGAACCCATGCAAAGCTCTGAAATAAGAAACCAGACAGAGCCAAGCCGTAAGGCTGAGCTCTTCGACGCTTTATCAATCATGCTCCAGGAGGCCGGTTCGAGGGGTAATTCCCGCGAAGCGGCCTATGTCATTTCTGGAGTCCTCGAAAACCTCTCCAGAGACTACCCCGAAGTCAAAGGTCTGGCCCAAAGCTGGGCTGAGCTGGCGAATCTGGAATCAAAGATGAGAGGAGCTGCTTAATGGACCTTTATATCTGCGAGAAGCCTTCTCAGGCAAAAGATTTGGCTGGCGTAATGAAGGCCTCCCAACGAGGTGATGGATTTCTCCATGATGGAGGAAACCGCGTTATTACGTGGGCGTTCGGCCACCTGCTGGAATTGTATATGCCAGACGATTATGACGAACGCTACAAGTCATGGTCACTGGAGACCCTCCCTATTGCACCAGAGTCATGGCGGTACAACGTTCGCAAGAGTGCGTTCAAACAGTACAAAATTGTTGAGGGACTGGTCAAAAAGGCGAGCACCATCTACATCTCAACGGACTACGACCGAGAAGGTGAGGCTATCGCCCGTTCGCTTCTGGATCGATTCCGCTACTCTGGCCCTATTCGCCGGGTTTGTTTGACGGCTCTCGATGAGTCAAGCATCAAGAAAGCGCTGAACAACGTAAAGGATGGCAAGGATACGGTCTCACTCTACTACGCCGCATTGGCACGGCAACGCGCTGACTGGTTGGTAGGCATGAACGTGAGCCGCCTCTACACAGTGCTGGCCCGAGATGTCGGCTTCAACCACACTCTTCACGTTGGCAGGGTTATCACCCCAACCGTCGCTCTTGTTTGTCAACGGGACCGAGAGATCGCCGGTTTCACCCCCTCACCATACTGGACTCTGGGTGTGAACGTGTCCGTACAGAATGGACAGTTTGCCGCCCAATGGATACCACCAGAAGAGTGCAGTGACGAGCAAGGCCGGTGCGTCAATAAGGCCTATGCCGAGCAGGTAGCCTCCCAGGTCAATGGTGCCAATGCTGTTATCAGCAAAGCAGAAACCAAACCTGGTAAAGAGTCAGCCCCCCTCCCCTTCGATCTGACATCGCTGCAACAATACGCGAGCAAACGATGGGGATACACAGCTCAGCAGGTACTGGATGCAGCTCAAGCTCTGTACGAGACGCACAAAGCAACTACCTACCCTCGTACTGACAGTCGTTATCTACCCGAGAGCCAAAAGGAAGACATCCCGGACATTCTCCAGGCGCTCATTTTGTCCGATCAGAACGTCTCTGGGCTGGTGGCTGGCGCAGATCCTCATCGCAAGGCCAGGGTATTCAATGACGCCAAAGTGACCGCGCACCACGCGATCATTCCAACACCGGCCAGAACAGACATCAGTGCCATGTCTGAGATCGAGTTCAATCTTTACGACGCCATCCGTCGTTTCTACATCGCGCAGTTCTACAGCGAGTTCGAGTTCACCAAAACCTCCATCGAGGTGCAGTGTGGGCGTCACCTCTTTGCGTCCGCTGGTAAGACACCTACCAAACAAGGCTGGAAGGTTTTGTTTGCTTCTGATAGTGAAAGCAGTCCCAAGGACGAGGGGGAAGACACCGACGCGCCGGTTGAACAAGAGAAGCTCCCCAGGGTTAGCCAGGGCGAACCTGCCTTGCTGAATGGGGCCGAGCTGGCAAACAAAATGACGCGGCCAGCACCGCACTTCACCGAAGCCACATTGCTTGCCGCGATGGAGAACATTGCCCGGTTCGTGACTGAGGAGAAGTTCAAACAAATCCTCAAAGACACAGCCGGTTTAGGCACTCCAGCAACACGCGCAAGCATCATCCAGGGCGCTGTTGATAAAGGCTACTTCAAGCGTCAGAAAAAGGTACTGCTTGCAACTGATAAGGCTCATGCGCTTATAGCAGTGCTTCCACCAGCCATCAAATCACCCGGCATGACTGCGGCTTGGGAGCAGGAGCTTGAGAAAGTTGCCTCCGGCTCCGGGAACATGTCTGTCTTCATGAAGCAGATTTCCACCTGGATCTGCCAAATGGTTGAGCAGCTCAAAGTGGCCGCACCGGTTCTGACCAAAGAAGGTGGCGCGATGGCTAAAGCCTTCGAGGGCGCGAAGCCTCCTTCACACGAATGCTTCAACTGCGGTGGAGAGATGCACCGGATCAAAGGGAAGAACGGTTTTTTCTGGGGCTGCCAGAACGAGGCTTGCAAGAAGACGTTCCCAGACAACCGAGGGAAACCCGAGAAACGTATCGCGGCGGAGGATTGTCCAGACTGCCCAGATTGCGGTAGCCCGATGCGTCTCAGGAAAGGAAAAGCCCCTGGCAAGAAACGAGCCTCTAAGTTCTGGGGCTGCACAGCGTATCCCGATTGCAAAGGCACTATGCCCTTCAAAAAGTCGGACTTTATGGATTGATAGAGGAATTAAGTATGTTTGGAAAAATCATTTTAACTGCGATGCTCACAACCAGCTCTGCCACTGCCGAAGATGCCGGGAAGAACATCGCCTCAGGCTTGGCAACTGCATCTACCCGCCAAATAGGTCAGGCCATCATGCCAACTCTAGCTATCGGCTCGGCCATTGCAAAAAGCGCAGGAAAAGGCATGGTGTTAGGTTTCGCTGAGACATCTGCCAGCTATATTTCCCACGATGACCTGAGCGCCACTCGAAGCTATCAAAACCCTGAGGCTGTTGATATGGCAAAAGGCCTGGGGACCTTGAAAGACGTCCCTGATTTCCTCTACGTCATTACAGACGTAAATGCCAACATGGCTGACAAATGCAAGCGCGTCTGGGAGCCTCAATCACTGGCTTTAAGCCAATTGATTGTTGAGCTGGTGGCACTGCGTAAGACGAACAACAAAGGTAGCTACGAACAAGCGCTATCCCACCTCGATTGTTCAATATTCACAAACTAAAACAATTAAGGGGCCGTCGGCCCCTTATCTTTAATTACCCAAGTTCTTTTGATACCTGAGCTACAATAGTTTTAAATCAGAATACCAAAATCAATTCACATGGATGGCGAATACTTCAACCGGATAATCTCCAAAGTGCGGGTGCGTTATGACGTTCCTTGAGAAGCCACGCCAAGGACGAATCTCTATCCTGGACATATCTCCAGCCTTTGGGTAGCCACACTTAACATGGACTTCATCATACTCGCGCCCCTCTAGTCTTTTTATCCAGTAGTCTGTGACGAGGCGATATTCATCTGGTTTTTCTCCAGATTTAATCTGATCGAAGTAAATCTTTTTTACGGGCAGATGAAGTATTCTCTTTTTCATAATCACCACCTGATAGCTCATCAGACTATCTAACTATTAGACAAAACATCCCTTTTTCAATTTCTGTCTCTCTCGCCTCATGGGCCAATACAATATCCGCGATAACACGAATATTCCCTTCATAGTTGCGAATGGCCGCATCCCGCATCGTGTCTAAAGTGTCCTGACACTTCGCTCGCCTGAATTTAACGAGCCAACTTTGCCGATCTATCTTGTCCACACCAAATCCCATTCAGCGAACCATGTATCCAGCTTCTTTTGCCGCAGCATCAAGCTCGGAGGAAAAGTTAACGTCGGACTTTTCTGCCGCGTTATAGAGGGCTCCACACTTGGGCCATGAGCGCCCTACCAGTTTCATCGCCAACGCATCCGCCAGCATTTCTCGGATCTGTGTTTCAGCCTCACCAAAATCTGCTAGAGTTTCGTCTATGCCCGACTCTTCCATCAGCTCGATGAGCTGAGGTTGTTTGAGCCAGACGCCTGTTTGCATTTCCAACTGGTCTCTTGCATCTGCCACCAATTGGCGTTCAAGGGTGACGCCATTTACGGTCTTAACAAATTGCTTTGGCTGACGCTTTACCTTTTTTGGTCTGGACACATCAGAGATAACCGTCACCGGCTTCCCACGCAGTTCACGCGGCAACGGTCCACTTAGCCCCAGAACTAAGCGACGAGCGT
>JBLIZM010000213.1:0-2219 GCA_048859855.1 Trichlorobacter sp. | reverse complement strand
CAGTTGAACGCTACCTACCCCCAGCTCGATCACAACGTTTTTTTGAGACGCTGTCTGACCGGTTACGACCAATGCGTCAATGCCGGATTGGCGTAAGACCGCTGCAAGCGTACCGTAAATCTGTTCTGTCCGAAATATTCCCCAACAATCTTTATAGCCAATGGTTGCCGCTCCAAACAACGGGATGGCAAGACCGGCAAACGGTGAAGTCGCTACCACCCAACACGACTCCCCGTGTTGAGCAAGCTGGTCAATCACCAGTGGTCGTCCCCCCAGCATCCGGTACCACTGATTTCTCGAATGGACTGCACTGGTGATCTTTCCCGTTGAAAGGTTGACCGTAACGACCACTCCAGGCGTATGCGGAGGATTCACCAGGTAACTCGTTCCCTATGCAGGCAGGGGCATGCGTGGTGGGTCAGCCGGACGATACAGCAAAAACGTTCTTCCCAGAACCTGGGCAATATCCGAACCGGTTGCCTCTGCCAGAGTATCCGCAGCTTCATGGCGGTCAAGTAGACAACTTTCAAGCAGTTTAACTTTAATCAGCTCATGGCTGGCAAGAGCCTGGCCGGTCTCGTCAATCACCGACTGATCAAGTTCTCGTTTCCCAATCAGGATCACCGGCTTCAGCGCGTGTCCCAATCCCCGTAATTGGCGTTTCTGTTTCCCTGTCAACATAGTGTCTCGCACATCCTTTCACTAACCCGCAAATACTGATTCTGTATAGCACAGTCCCGGGTCACCAGACCACTAAAAATGACTGCTGGCGCGGTTTACCTGGGGCGTATTCCCTCATGAAAAGTCTGTTGTACCGATTGCATGCGGATGGTATAATATATAATTCAACATGTATACGGTAACGAGGATGTCATGACCCTTGCATCAATAGCATCACCGAGCGACCTGCAGCAGCTTGAAATCGAGCAATTGCCAGGCCTTGCGGCAGAAATACGACAGTTTTTACTAGAGACCGTCTCAGAGACCGGTGGCCACCTTGGCTCAAACCTCGGTGCTGTTGAGTTGACCCTGGCTCTGCACTACTGTTTCAACACCCCTAAAGACAAGATTATCTGGGATGTCGGGCATCAGGCGTATACCCATAAGATTCTGACCGGCAGACGTGACCGGTTCCATACCCAACGCCAGTACAAAGGTATTTCCGGTTTTCCTAAGCGTAGCGAGTCAATTCATGATGCCTTTGGCGTCGGGCATGCCTCCACGTCTATTTCTGCCGGTCTGGGAATGGCGGTGGCCGCAGACCTCGACCATGACCCTAGCCGGGTAATCGCGGTCATTGGCGACGGCTCCATGACCGGAGGGATCGCATTCGAAGGACTTAACCAGTCCGGGCATTTAAAAAAGAACCTGATTGTCGTTATGAACGACAATGAAATGTCTATTTCCAAGAATGTTGGCGCATTCTCAGCCTTCATCTCTCGCAAACTCAACAACCGCCACTATCGCGATCTGAAAAAGGAAATGAAGGAGCTGTTCTCCAACATTCCCAGCTTTGGAAAAGATATTCTAAAATTTGCCCGTAGAGCCGAAAACTCCCTAAAAGGGTTTTTAACCCCCGGAGCTCTGTTCGAAGCACTTGGTTTCGATTATATCGGACCGATCGACGGTCATGACCTACCGAATCTGATCGAGGTATTCAGGTCTGCCCGAGAAATCGAAGGGCCACTGCTTATCCATGTCATGACCACCAAAGGGAAAGGCTATCTACCAGCTGAAACCAAGCCTGATAAGTTTCATGGGGTTAGCTCTTTCAACCTTGATACCGGTACGGCTCAAAAGAAACCGTCTGCTGCCAGCTATACCGATTACTTTGGGCGTACATTGTGCGAACTGGCGCAATCAAATGATAAAATCGTTGCCATTACCGCAGCGATGCCGGATGGCACCGGCCTTACCCCATTTGCCGAGCGTTTTCCAACCCGCTTCTTTGATGTTGGTATTGCCGAACAACATGCAGTTTGTTTTGCCGCCGGGCTTGCTGCCAATGGCTACCGTCCGGTTGTAGCCATTTATTCGTCATTCATGCAACGGGCCTATGACCAGGTCTTTCATGATGTCTGCCTCCAGAATCTACCGGTTACCATCGCCATGGACCGTGGCGGTCTGGTCGGAGATGATGGCCCAACCCACCACGGCGTCTTTGACTACTCCTTTATCCGTCATCTGCCCGGTATCGTCTGCATGGCACCAAAGGACGA
>JBLIZM010000212.1:0-2550 GCA_048859855.1 Trichlorobacter sp. | reverse complement strand
TATACTGTTTTCCTGCATAGCCAGTTCATTACCAATAACAACCCGTTGACCTTCGACATCGCCTGAGACACCTTTACCCGACGGCGCATTGAAATGAGTGACTGCGGGTATTGCGATCCCCTTTTCCTGTGCTGCTCTGACGACTGCCATACCCAGCGGATGCTGCGAGCCTTTTTCCACTGCGGCCGTTACACGCAAAAGAGAGGCTTCCCCACCCGGACTGAGACTGATAATTCCTGTCACCGTAGGCGAACCTTCCGTGAGCGTGCCTGTTTTGTCGACAACCAGCGTGTCCACTTTTTCAAGACGCTCAAGGGCTTCGGCATTCTTGATTAACACCCCGGCCTGGGCGCCTTTGCCCACCCCCACCATTATCGACATCGGCGTGGCCAGTCCCAGCGCGCAGGGACAGGCAATAATCAGGACCGACACAGCCGCAATGAGACCGTGCGCCATCCTGGGCTCGGGCCCCCAGACAGACCAGATCAAGAAAGCAACAACCGCGATAAGTATCACCAGAGGAACAAACCAGCCTGAAACGCTGTCTGCCATTCTCTGGATGGGGGCACGCGAACGCTGTGCATCAGCGACCATCTGAACAATTCGTGAGAGCATCGTTTCATCACCGACTTTCTCTGCACGGATGATAAGACTACCTGTCTGATTAATCGTCCCCCCAATGACAGGGGCACCCTCCGTTTTGGTAACCGGCATAGACTCCCCGGTCACCATCGATTCATCAACGGTTGTTTTGCCTTCGATCACGATACCGTCGACCGGAATACTCTCTCCAGGTCTGATGCGGAGCTTATCGCCAGGCAGGACATCTTCCGCATTAATATCCGTTTCATGACCGTCATGATCCAGCCGTCTGGCGGTTTTGGGGGCAAGGTTCAGAAGCGCAGTAATGGCGCCTGAGGTTTGTTCCCGTGCCCGCAGCTCAAGAACCTGTCCCAGCAGAACAAGCACCGTAATAACTGCTGCGGCTTCAAAATAAACGGCCACCAGGCCATCCATGTTTCTGAACGATGCAGGAAACCAGGAGGGGAAGACGGTTGCAATGACGCTGTAAACCCAGGCTACGCCGGTCCCCATTGCAACAAGGGTAAACATATTCAGGGAGCGGTTACGTAACGACATTCCGGCCCGGGCGAAGAATGGCCAGCCACACCACAACACGACAGGAGAGGCCAGAAGCAGCTGCAGCCATGTGTTGTACTGTGGCGATACTATATTTCTCAAGGCGGGAAACAGATGAGATCCCATTTCGAGTATCAGAACCGGAAACGCCAGCAACAACCCCAGCCAGAAGCGTCTTGTCATGTCGCGAAGTTCATCACTCGTCCCCGTGGATGCCGTAGCTACGAGCGGCTCCAGTGCCATTCCACAGACAGGACAGCTTCCGGGACCACTGCGGCGTATCTCCGGGTGCATCGGACATGTCCACACACCTTCAGAATTCTCTTTTTCCGCCTGGTGGTGAGGCTGTTTTATCTGATCAGGGCTGACTTCGTGATGATCGTGGTGATGGTGATGGGAATGTTCACTGGCATCTTCGGTAAGATAACGATCGGGATGGGCTTTAAATTTACTCTCACAGCTGGCGGAGCAGAAATAAAGTTGGTGGTCCTGGTATCGAATGCTGCTGTGCGCCCTGTCGGGCAGGATGGCCATCCCGCACACGGGATCTCTCACCTTATGCAATACGTGGCCCTCGTCCGGGGATAATGTCTGCTCAGAAGCAGTCTGGTTGTTGTGTTGCACTGCATTGTCATTTTTCACAGTAACTCTCCTTATGCATACCGAAGCATCTTCTGTCTTCAGGGGATGTCATGGATGCGATTACCACGAATATCGCCGGCACAGGAGTGCCTGCTACCGGCGTCCCGTTATCAGCCGTTCCGCTGACTATTCGATTCGCTGGAAGACTTTTTTACTTCCATCCGGTGAGAATGCGATAACATCGTAAGCCTCTTTTCGGGCTCCCATCTCCATTCCAGGACTTCCTGCTGGCATACCGGGGGTGGCGAGACCGTATATACCCGAACCAGACTGCATTGCCTTATGTATCGTTGTCGCAGGCACATGGCCTTCAATGATCAAATTACCGGCAACCGCGGTATGACAACTTCGTAGTCCTGCAGGAATAGCATGCTTTTCTTTCAGGGCTGACAGCGCCTGATCATTCATGACGTGAGTTCGTACTTCAAACCCGTCTTTTTCCATCGCTTTGCCCCACAGGGAACAACAGCCACAGTTTTCAGATTTGTACATATCAATCACTTTTTCACTCGCCATCGCGGGTAGTGAAAGGCCGAGAGCCAGCGCCATTAGAACCACTTTTTTCATACTCACCTCTGTATATTATCGATATAAACCCTGACGTCAGGGTGAATCAGTAAAGAAGGACACCCACAGGGGGTGCCCTTTCAGGTTCAGGACACGCTTTTTTTATGTCTGCGCAGCCAGATTAATTTGTAGGCGGCAGGAATAATGAACAGGGACAGCAGCGGAGCCGTGATCATCCCACCAATCATGGGTGCCGCGATA
>JBLIZM010000211.1:0-5156 GCA_048859855.1 Trichlorobacter sp. | reverse complement strand
AAGAGCGGCTGTAGTAACTGCTCATTCTGTATAATGGCATTCTTGTCTACAAAGCGAGAAATCAGTGAAGCGCCAGGATCGAGCAGGATGGCCCCCAGCTGATCATACTGATCCTGCAAGTCTGTTTCCTGGGAGTAGCTGGCGAGGACCTCAAGGGTTGAGCCGGACTCCCCGAGAGAACGCGGCGTTAAGACTGAGGCAAGGGCGACCTTGTCAACAAGGCGAGCTGCAGAGCGCACCATGAGTGCGGCGGCATCGCGTTGTTTTGATTCTTCGAGTCGGCGAGCGAGCTTAATCTGCTGATGGTAGCTACGTGCCTCGTCAAGCCGCTCACCGATTTGGAAGGCAAAATCAGTAATCAAAACTTTTTGCTGGCCAGACAAGTCTCCCCGTGTCTGTGGATAGTCGATGACAAGAACACCTATTGAAGTGCTGCCACTGACAAGGGGGAGATACCAGCTTGACCCGATACCGAAGCGATGGGCAACGGAAAGATCCATGAGCTGGGACGCCCCAGCTTCTGTACTGAAATCTGCTGGGTGCTGATTGGCGAAAACAGCGGACAGCAGGGCATCATCCGTTACAATGGGAAAACTGGTCTGCTGAATTTCGGCCTCTTGATAGCCACTGGTGAAAGCGCAACGCAACGCACCGGCAATGAGATCCTCGAGGTAAATCCGGATGCGATCACTACCTGAAATCAGTCGTGCTCCCTCAGCCAGTACATAGAGCAGTTCGGTCTGATTTTCCTTGCCATAACTTCTGACTTTTTGTTGTAGGGCTGTTAGTTGTTGTTGAATCCCCTGCATGCTTAGACCTCCATGGTAAAGTTCATGCCGTCATAGGCAAAACAACTTCCTGCCGGTAGACGGGGGGACTGTTCTCGATAGGAAATGTCGTGTGTCAGGTGAGTCAGGATGATGGTTGTCGCACCAATCTCCTGTGCCGCAAGTACGGCAGTATCAATGTTAAAATGATAGGGGTGGCTTGTCCAGCGCAGTCCGTCAATGATGACGGTTGTAACCCCTTGAAGCAGTTGCTTCGATGCTTCGCTGATTGCACTACAGTCAGTAAGGTAGGCAAATGGACCAATCCGGTAACCGGTCGATTCAATCGTGCCATGGGTCAGGGGGATTGGCGTGATTGATAAGCCAAATAATTCAAAGGGGCCAGCTACCTCACGTGGTGCGAGTAGTGGTGGATGGGTCCCCCCGGTGAAGCTGCTGAAAATATAAGGGAAACTCCGCTGGATCCGGTCAAGGGTTGCTTGGCTTCCCAAACAGGGGATAACCGCTTTATGGAAAAAGTGAAACCCCCGTAAGTCATCAATCCCATTAATATGGTCGGCATGCGAATGGGTATAGAGTACCGCATCAATTTGCGCTACCGATTCTCGGAGCATCTGCTGACGCAAATCAGGGGTGGTATCGATTAATATGGTCTTGCCGGCATAGCTAACCAGCAGCGATGAACGACTTCGCTTGTCATAGGGGTCATCGGACCGGCAGACCGGGCAGCGGCATCCCACCATCGGTACACCGGTGGATGTTCCGCATCCAAGGACGGTGATTTTCATGATCGAACCATACCAGAGGTCGTAATCATGGGCAAGGGTGATTTCCTACCTCTTTTTGCTTGCCGAGCCTTTGATGATACGGCATGCTAATGGTATGTCACTGCTTATGCTTGCCCCCTTTTCAAGCGGTCCATCCCGCGGTAATCTGGTCACAGTTTCTCGAACGGTCCGTATCCTGCGTCAGGAAGGGCTCTCGGTGGTTGTTGCCGATTGCCAACAAAGCCTTTCTGCAGATCAACTTACGCCGCTCATCATGGCAGAGGATTGCCGCTTAATACATGGTTTTCACGCCTATCACACCGGGCTACTTGCCTATGACCTGTATCAGCGTAGTGGTATTCCCTACATTTTGACGATTACCGGTAGTGACTTGTTTGATCCATTATATCGTGATCACGTTGGCACCATTCGTGCTGTTCAGGCTGCTGCGAGGATAATCTGCTTTGACAAAACAATAGCGGTCCGTGTTGCAGAGGCGTTTGCGATCCCTATGGATAACCTCTGTGTTATTCCACAGAGTGTTGACTGGTATCCTGACGATGGTGAACGCTACCGCAGTTCCCGGTCGGGTGGGGTTGTCCTGCTGCCAGCGGCGTTACGTCCGGTAAAAGGGGTCTGTGAAGCGATACAGGCATTGGCACCGATTGCCGAGAGCCTGTCGTTTGAATTATTGGTTGCTGGTGGTGATATTGATGCTGAATACGGTGATGCAGTCAGAAGGGCTGCTGAGCAATATCACTTTGTAAAGGTGCTCGGAGATGTGCCCCATGACCAGATGGGGTATTACTATCGCGGTGCAGATATTGTATTGAACAGTTCCTGGTTTGAGGGGGGGCTGCCAAATGGCATTATTGAAGCACTTGCGATGGGGTGCCCGGTTGTCGCCCGGGATATCGTTGGCAACCGCGCTGCTATCCGTGATGGTGTTGACGGATCGTTATTTCATTCGGATGAGGAATTGCAGGCGCAGATTGTTCGTCTACTTTCGAATCGTGACCATACGCGTGGAGAACGTGCAGCACGTGCGGATTTTGCGCGGCAACGGTTTTCACCAGTACGTGAGGCGAGTGAGTTGTTAGCGTGTTACCGAGAGGTACTTACCCTTCCCCCAAATACGCTTTTCTAATTTCTGCATCACGGGAGAGCTCTCGCGCATCACCTGACATTACCAGGGACCCGGTCTCAAGGACATAAGCCCGGTTGGCAATAGCAAGAGCCATGGCGGCATTTTGCTCCACCAGTACGATGGTTGTTCCGTTCCGGTGAATTTCGGAGATGATGGAAAAGATTCGCTCAACCAGTAATGGGGCTAACCCCATGGATGGTTCGTCTAGGAGTACAATCGCCGGCTCAGACATTAACGCCCGTGCCATTGCCAGCATCTGCTGTTCTCCCCCTGAAAGTGTTCGGGCAGGTTGCTGACGGCGCTCTGCAAGGCGGGGAAAAAGGGCGAATGCACGATCAATTCCCTCCTGCCGTTTTACGCGGCCTTGGCAGGTATATCCTCCCATTTCAAGGTTCTCCAATACGGACATGCGTCCAAAAACCCGCCGTCCTTCCGGTACCTGCACAATTCCACGCTGGACAATGGTATGCGGAGTGAGCGTATCAATACGCTCGCCATTGAGATGGATCTCGCCATGTAATAACGGTACTAGGCCCGAAATAGCATTCAGGGTTGTGCTTTTGCCGGCACCGTTGGCTCCAATTAAAGCGACAATTTCTCCTGGCTGCACCTGAATGTTCAAGGAGCGAACAGCAGTAATCGGTCCATAGGCTACGGATATGGAGCGTAATTCAAGCATGCTGTTTCCCCAGGTACGCTTCAATGACAGCAGGGTTGTTGCGAATATACTCCGGCTTACCCTCGGCGATCTTAATGCCATGGTCAAGAACGACAATCCGGTCGGCAATACCCATAACAAACCGCATGTCATGTTCAACGACTATAATGGCTGTCCCTTGTGCGCGGATTGTGGCTATCATCTCCGCCAGCTGTCGTTTCTCGAGAGGATTCATCCCCGCGGCCGGTTCATCAAGCAAAAGCAGTTTGGGGCGGCAGGCCAGTGCCCGCGCAATTTCAAGGCGTCGTTGCTCGCCATAGGCAAGGCTTGTTGCCAGGTCATCGGCCCGATCAGCGAGACCGACATGGGTTAAAACATCGGTAATCCGTTGTTGAATCAGGGTGCGTTCACTTTTGATGCGTCCGCACCAGGGGAAGAGCGCACCGAATAAGCCGCTGTGTCCAAGAATATGACACCCAACGGCAACGGTTTCGGCAACGGTCATCCCCGGGAATAGTCGAATGTTTTGAAAGGTGCGGCTGATTCCGAAGCGTGGGACCTTGGACGGCGTCAACTCAGTGAGCGGCAGATCACCCACCAGTATTGACCCGGTTGTTGGCCGATAGAGTGCAGTAATGAGATTGAATACTGTTGATTTTCCAGCCCCGTTTGGTCCGATGAGCGCCAGGATTTCACCCTCTTCAACTGTTAAGGAGAGATCCTGAATGGCGGTGAGTCCACCGAATCGCATAGTGACGGTATGGAGAGAAACAAGTGCCATTAGCGACTTCTCCCCAGACGTCTTTTGAGTAGCGGAATAATCGTGGTGAACCGTACGCTTCCCAAAAGTCCGGAGGGTCTAAAGACCATCATGACCACCAGCAACACTCCGTATACCAGCATGCGATATTGAGCCATAAAGCGCAGCAGTTCGGGTAGTGCTGCCAGAACGGTGGCGCCGAGTACGGTTCCGGGTACAGAACCAAGTCCACCAAGAACAACCATGCTCAGAATGTCGATTGACTTAATAAAGCCGAAGTCTGATGGATTGATATAGCTGATGACATGGGCATAGAGACTGCCGCCAAGGCCTGCCATAAAACCGCCAATTGCAAAAGCACCTACTTTATAGCGGGTTAGATTGATCCCCGATGCTTCGGCGGCGATTTCATCATCACGAATTGCCTTCAAAGCGATACCGAGCCGTGAGTGTGCGATTGCCGCTGTTGCAAGCGTTACCAGCAGCGCGGTGACAAAAACCATGAAGGGGAGTGATATCCCACCGGTAACGGCAGGGACGGATAGTCCAAGCGCACGGTTTGTGAAGTCCAGATTAAGGAGAACAACCTTTAAAATCTCGGCAAACCCAAGGGTACAAATGGCCAAATAGTCACCGGAAAGCCTAAGGATTGGCCAGCCGATACTGGCGGCAACCACTGCTGAGGCCAATCCAGAAAGCAAGAGAATCAGGGGGTAGGGGAGCCCGGTGTGAATTGCAAGCAGAGCACTGCTAAAGGCGCCGATGCTCATAAAGGCCGCATGCCCCAAAGACAGTTGCCCGGTTAACCCGGTGATGATGGTTAGCCCCATTGCCAGTATGATACCGATACCGATCGTGAGTAGAATCTGGAGGAGGTAGGAGTCCAGTGCCATGGTCGCTTATACCTTTTTCTGGATCCGCTCGCCGAGAAGCCCCGTCGGCCTCAGCAGCAGTACAAGCACCAGGATTCCAAAGGCTATGGCATCACGATACGAGGAAAAGCCGGCTGCAACACCAGCAAAGATCGGAAGAGCGT
>JBLIZM010000210.1:0-6094 GCA_048859855.1 Trichlorobacter sp. | reverse complement strand
ACAAGTCAATTCAACATCTGCCTCGTTACGCAAGAAGCAGTCGATTGTGGCAACGATCGGCGGTGCCAATGCAATATTGTTAGATATCGCACGGTCTTTTTGCAGATCCATTACCCCGGTATGCGGAGCCAAGCGTTTAGCTTTCTTCAGCATCTCGAAATCGAGAATCAACGCCCCATTCATCGCATCGCCATCGAAGTCAGCATTAGGTGCTTTGAGGCACAATACAGACATAGCTGTAGCATAGCGACTAACGTCAGCAAACACTTTCGTGATGTAAAGCAGTTGCGCAGAACCGCGAGCCAATGTAGGGTTACGTTGGAAGAACGACGGAACCCCTGCTAACCCACTTTTCTGATGATCCTTGATGATAGAACATAAAATGGAATAAATCAACTCGCTATAACACAAGGTGTATTCCATTACCATTTGTTTTGCAGATTTGTAGCTGTAGGTTAATCCGGTATCAGGATTGATTCGTCTTCTTAATCTCTCGATTATGAATGTTTCAAAAAGAGCCACCGCTGGACTGTAGCTTAAGTGGATCTCGTTGTAATCGTGAACACCAGAGATTGACGTGATAACCGTGCGATAAGAGAAATTGATTCTCGAACCGAATACGTGCTTACGCCACCAACCTACCTTAGTACCAAGTCCTTTAGAGAGCTGATACTCGTAATACTTAGCCAACGAGACAATCGTCTTGATGGTTCGGTTTTCTTTAACCTCTACCGATTGAGGTTGTAGCACATTGTTGGTTGAACAGATTGTCCACACGGCATCGTTACAAGCCGTAGCTCCACTATCAGCATAAGTACCTGTTGCTGTACTCTCTGCTATGAAAGCAATGCTGGAAGGGATTGGCAACCACCGGGTGAAAATACGATCGCGATGAAGATCAATCAACTCGCGAGTAACCTTTCTTGTATTAGGAGGTATCTTACAAACTTTGTTAGAAAGTAAGGTCTCCATTATCAAATCAAAGTTCCTGTAGAAACTATTGATACCCCGTTCAAACCCACACTGTTTGAGCTTTTCTAGCTCCTTACTCTTTTTACCCTCCGGCTGATAGCTACGATTAGCCAACCACTCCACCAGGTTACAACCTGACTTCGTAAAGACATAGGACAAGATAGACCACATGATCGGATTTACCATGGCTTCCACACCGTCAGGTACTTGAATCCAAAGATTTGGTTTCAACTCCATCTGGGTACTGGTTACCACTGGTTGGTGACACTTAGGACAAAGTTCCCCTGTCTTCTCTGCACCGTGCCAATGTCGGCATAGACACGTGGGCGTAACATCCAGAACATCTGACGTGTATCGCACATAGATCAGATCACTGATCTTCTTTTTACCTTCCTCCGTAGAAGTATCAAAAGAATTGAGAATTATTGGTGGACGTTCCAGACTTTTGAAGTCTTCTTCGAAGTTCACCAGTTCAGCATAAAAACCACTATCGACTATGGTTTCTTCACCTGCGGCCATACCCACTAAAGTATCGTGAGTAAAACCTTTGGCCATATTAAGGAAAGCTGGTCTGAGAGAATACCATTTATTTTCGGCTTGCTCAGGAGTAGGTCTCAACATTTTTATCAACTCCACTGGGTTAGTACGGGCAAAAAAAGAGGGGAATGATCCCCTCTTTTCAATTTACTCGAACATCTTACCAGCGGTTACGACCAAAGTTAGTCATGCCACCAGCTTGGTACTGCGGGGTTTGCATTGAGAAGATACCGGAACCCATCGCTTGCGGACCCATCGCGGCTTGGAGGGCCACGGAGTTACCACGTTGAGAAGAGGAGTTCACTTGGATCATGTTCTCAGGTGAAATCACCAGACCGTTTGCACGGAATGCTTCACCCAGTGCCTTGGCCGCTTCCTTGGAAACGGTGATACGGCGAGCCCAGCCAGTGATCTTGGCATCGTTCAGTGCATTAGCGATCAGACGGCATTTCGTGTCGATACGAATCTCTTCAGGAATGTTGATGTCATCATTGGCAGAAGACCAATTCATGACGGCATTCATGTCACGATCACCGATCAGATTCAGCATGGCCAGGTAGTCCAGGTCACGCAGATCACGGGTTTCAGCACCATGCTGGTAAACACCCAACGGTACACGGTTGTTATCGTTGATAACAAACGGAGCACCTACCGGGAAGAATTCGCTGAACTTGCCACAGAGCATGTGGTCAGCGGCTTGGATCAGTTGACGGTTAGCATCCGGGTTACCCTCGGCAGCGCGACGGAAAATGTCCTGGATCAGAGACATTTCACCGACTTCCGGGATATCCACAGAGAACACCATTTCCGGTGCAATGGTACGGCGCAGGATATCGGCCAACTTTTCACCGGTGAAGGTAGCGGCACGGGTATCGATCTTGCACAGACCAGCTTCGCTCAACATCACTTCGTAACCAACAGCTCCGATATCACGGAGATCTTCTTCAGCTGGTACACCGTAGCGCGGCTTGAACACGTGAGTCCAGGCCAGGTTGGTATTCAGCAGGTTGACAGCGAGGAAGCCGAACAGGATGGTTTCCAGAGACACTTCATCGAAATATGCTTCGTTCAGGGTCTGAACAAAACGCGGTACGTAGTAGGTCTTCGGGAACTGGAACCCGTTGTTGATCATCATCATCTGTTGAACTGGATCGATCTGGATGCCCATGGCAGCCTTTTCGTGATAGATCAGATCAACGAAACCGGCAACACGAACCATCGGCATGGCACGTTGCTGATTGGACAGCTGCTGACCAGGCTGGTTAGCTTGCTCAGGAATACCGGAAATGGTGATGGCTACGTCGCCACGAACAGGGTTACCAACGGCATCGAAAATCTG
Source organism: Trichlorobacter sp. (assembly GCA_048859855.1). Taxonomy (GTDB): domain Bacteria; phylum Desulfobacterota; class Desulfuromonadia; order Geobacterales; family Pseudopelobacteraceae; genus Trichlorobacter. The sequence continues at coordinate 3,246 of JBLIZM010000210.1, read as the reverse complement.
CTCAGGATTGTACTCCATATGAGCGACCAGACGATCACGCTTACCAACAGCGGCAACGGTGAAGTTTTCAGACTGGGCCTTGAGATGGAAATCCAAACCAGCCAGAACACCGGCGATACCGTAGTAGGCAGTGCTGCGGATAACACCGTCTACATCTTCCAGGTCGTAGTCGGCAGGAATAACCATCGCACCACCGTCAATAACCTGGATGTTCGGAATACCCAGATGCGCGGTAATCAGCTGAGAAATATGTTCCCAGTAGTGATCGTCGAACAGGTCACCCGGAACAACCGGGATTTCGTAGGTGCCGCCATTGGACTGGATGGTACGCGGAACCAAACGGCCAGCGGACGCAGCGATCAGATAGGTGAATACAGACACATAGGTCTGGGAACCCAGTTGTTCAGCTTTCAGCAACAGTGAAGAAGATACCGGCAGACCAGATTGGTTGCAATCGATTTGCACCAGGTCGTAACCTTCGTCTTCATTGATGTTCAGCTCGATCAAAGCAGACTGCATTGCCTTCTGGAACTTAACCAGAGATTCACCACCCATTGCACGGGAGAACGGCATCTTTTTGTTTTGACGCCACGCTGCCAGACCGGACAGAGTAGCAGAGCTTTTGTTTTCAGAAGAAGAACGAGAAGTTGATTTTACATCATCATTAAAAGCCATGGAAAACTTCCTTTTTTATCAACAGTTAATTACGCGTAATTGATGGTTGTAAGTCCATCATTTTGATGATATGGGTTTAAAAAAACTTAGCACATCATCTACTACGCCGCATAGGCTACGGCTATTTGACTAGCCGAGGAATACTTCCTATATAATAGGATACATTGTGTAAAAAATTCCACAACACCAGGGGACGCCAATGTTAAACATCTTTACCAAACCCTCCGATAGTAATCGTGGATCTATTAGCATCCCTGGTTTCCGTGTACCCCGTGAAGGTCTACTCACCAACATTTCTCGTGTAAAAGAATATTACCGAGAAAATAACTTTGGTACAAAGTCAAACCACCTGCTGGTAAGAATACTCCAGACACTTCACGTATCATTAAACCATGACGTAAATAAATTTCACGACTTGGTAACTGACCAATCGTACACCATGGGGTCACACTTCAACTTGGTGTCACCGATGTTTAAAGGTGGGGTACAAGAGAAATCAAACTTTTATGGTAACAACGTGGATGAGATTATTATCTCTGTAAACAACCTCGTTGATCCAGTAGAAGCCGCCAATAACTGGAGAACCTTGGAACCACTTAGAGTTCTTTATCACCCCTTTACTGATCTGTGTTGTTACATCCCAAACAACATAAGCTATACGGAAGAAGAGGGTGTGGCTATTATAGCTATCGATATTCCTTTGTTAGCTATCCAGTATCGCCAATGGCGTTTAGAACAGATGCGTACTAGACCAGAAAATCAACAGTCTATGCGACAGTTCTTATACCAGTACCCTCTCTGCAATATGCTGGACTCTCATGTGGACATCGCTTTCTTTAATAGATTGGATGCTCTACTGAATGACTCTTCTCCGGTTATACAAAGAAGAAGACATCCGTTGGCTCTACCGGATTATACCAGTAAGCTTGATGATTGTCTGGTTGACCTGTTGGCTATTCTGGTTAAGAAGAGAACAACTTATCAGAATATGGCTGAGATAGTTCCTATGCTCTATAAGGAATCTTTGCTAGATGTTTTGTTGTTACCAGACATTCTTATCAACCGGCAAGACAGTTGGGCGATATTGTTAGCACAGTTGCCTTATATAGCTTTCTTGGTGGAGATGGGGCGGTTATCAAAAAGCTCCGCCAATAAGCAAGAATATAACATCATCAGACGTCAGTTTATTCGAGCTAAACAAGATAAGCTGCTGGAAGTAGGATTGCCCGACAACATAGCTAACGGTATATACGCCAAATTTAGTGAATTAACCGCATAAAGTTAAGAGAGAGTCTAGGCGATCTAGACTCTCTCTTTATGCCCTAGTGTGTATCAGACGCTAGGCGGGTCACGTTATCGTTCATCATGAACAGGCCGTAACTTTCCAAAATAATGTAAAATGGACTCATTACACCCTTAACCAAACCACGGATATCCATACCCTGAAGAATCTCTTCTGGGATACCACGGTCCAGTATATTAGGTAAAGGCAACCACATCACGTTACACGCCCGTGAATTTTTACGGTCAAAGTAACGTTGTAGTCTTTCAGCTAGCTCTTTATCAGCTATCTTATCAAACCACTCCTTCATCTTGGTAGGATTACCACCATCAATAGGTACACTCACTGCTCTATAGGCTGGTGGTGGTGCTTCACCATACTTAGGTGCAAATACCTCCTGCCACATCAGGTAGTGCTGGTAGCCAGGTGCCTGATCTCCCTGCTTATAAGAAGCCGGTGATTTAACTTGGGCTCGTTTGAGATAAGCCGGTTCACCTTTATTAATCGAGGCTATAATAGAACGCTCGATATCAGCTACCTCCCGCATAATCTTCCCACCGTTCAGCATTTCACCGGCTACTATCTTATCGATATTTACGCGGATCATTTCTTTGGCCATTTCAAAGATATGCTTAGGTGTATTAGAAGAACGTAGTTCAACCCCTTTGATTTCTAAGTCGAACTCCTCATAAACGTTACCTTCACGTTCTGACATAGCTGCCCAATAGTGCTTAGCGCGGCCAGTCAAAGCAAACAGAGGGAAAGCAAACTCATTCTTCATAGCCAGCTTAAATTTAAACTTATCTGGAACACCCATATTACCAGACATAGTGGCTAGTACGTGAGTAGTCAACATAGCTGCCAGATAAACCATAGTGGCTCGAACAGCGTTAGATTCTCTGGTGAAATCCAACTTACCATTACGATACCAAATAGTCCAATCCTGAACAGTGAAGATAGTAGAGTCAGTATCTGACACCAAACCAATACGACGTGTAGATGTAGAGAACATGGCCATACTGGACGGCATATTGGTAGTCACCCAGAATGCCTTGATGAGGTCTTGGTATTTATCCAAAGTCTCAATGATGTTCCTGGTGATAGCCCCGATGATACCGTAATTGCGCGGATTCTTTTCCTTAACATCCTTGAGGTCTTTGTAACCTCTCAGATACTCTGCTGACATAGAACAGACATAAGCCTTAAGGTCATCATCCATCTGTCCAATCCAGAAATCTGGTTCGGCATCTGGCTCTGTAGGTATGTTAACAAAGTCAGTTATAAACTGA
>JBLIZM010000209.1:0-3075 GCA_048859855.1 Trichlorobacter sp. | reverse complement strand
TAGTTGTTGGTGCCTGAAGGATCCATGTCAGTAGCAGGGCAAGGAGTGTGAGATTGCGCGGTCGGTACTGGTTGTTACTGATCGATATCGGCACGATTATTCCTTTTTGTTTATGCGTGTTAGGCTGAGTCATCAGTGATCAGCAGCAGATACGGATTTGCAAGTTGATGCTCTTCAAGATAGCGCTTGGCCGGACCAACCCCTGTCTGAAGCTTCGTGGAAAGCTGGTGATGGTCTTCGAGCCAAAGCAGATAGAGCATCAAGCCGAGTACTGAGGAACCGAGTGCGTGACTACCGGCACGCAAGGTCGCCTCTTCGAGTTCTCGGCCGACTTCTTGTGGTGTCGCTGCGTAATGCGTGGGATAGGCAACAACCCGTTGATCAAGTCCCGCAAGATACTGATCCCGTTTTGATGGTGCTACGGTGCCAAAATCAGTGGCGCACCAGTGAGACTCCCGGGTTGAGAGGAGTGAGCGGCAGGAAAGTGGTCGAACCGGATAGATACTGCAGTGTCCCGCTGCATCAAGAAACGGACATCCTCCCATCTCCTGACGATATCGCTTTAACCATTCTTTTAGTGAGCTGGATTCAAACGCAATCGACTGTGCCCGGCCTGCATAGTCTGCCACCCGTGCGCGTTGTTCGGTATTGAGGGTCGGAAGGATCAGCATTGCTTCCGGTAGGGTACAGTTAACCGCCAACTTACAGCATGCCTGGCAGCCGGCGTGGCAAAAGATGGTTCCTCCCATCTGCCGGTATTCGTCCTGCCACAGTGCAAGCAGGTGGTCGAAGACCTGTTGACGCTCGGAAAGGCTGCTGATCAGTTCGTCTTTTTGCATAACCGTACCTTACCCAATCCAGGAAACAGAGGCATGGTTTCGTTTTGGTGGCCGCTGAAAACGTAATACCGGTGTTCCGATCATCATGGCATAGATGGTGCGGTGTGATGCTGGCAACCCGAGTGCATCCCTCAGGGGTGGCCATCCTTCACACGCGTACTGGAAAAAGCCACCCCAGCAACAGCCGATACCGAAGGACGGGGCAAGAAGGTCAAACTGGGTTAGGGCGATTATTCCATCAACCTGGTTTACCGGCCGACTGGCATCGGCATGCACGAGCACCAGGTGGGGAGCGTTTCTACAGATCGGGTCATTCCCTTTTTCAAACGCCTTGATCATACCAGCAAGATTGAAGCGTATAGTGAGTGGATGCTCGGTTGCAATCAGGTGACGCATCCAGTCAACTACGAACCCGGTCAGTCGCAGCAGTTCCTGGCGATTGTAGATGATCAGCCAGTGAAGTTGTTGACTGTTGGTTCCGGTTGGAGCAAAGCGGACTACTTCAAGCAATTCTTCGATAGAGCTGCGAGGAACCGGTTGCTCATTGAACTGGCGAATGGACCGACGCATCCGTACTTGTGTTGCGAGGAGCTCTTTAGCTACCGGAAAACCACCATCGCTGTAATGGTCAGGCTGCAGGCGCTGATCAGCCAAATCCAGCGCTTCGGATGGGCAGACCGCCTCGCAGTGTCCACAGATGATACAGCGATCGTCTCCTCCGGGGATATACACCGGCATATTTTCAGCATCAAAATGGAGTACGCGCAGGGGACAGACGGCAATACAGGTGCCGCAACTGGTGCACCGAACGGTATCAATAGTAATCGTTGGCATGGTTCACTCCTTGTTCCGTATGGCAGCGGTAGTATACCACTGTTTGACGTGGAGGGACAGGGATTGATTTCTCAGATGAAATCCGTATGGTTGCTGTGGTATATAGAAAAAACTATTACTACTCAAGTGGAGTATTGCTATGCATGAACGCGTCTATGTTGTTGGTCACCGTAACCCCGATACCGATTCAATAGCCTCTGCCATCGGCTATGCGGCTTTTAAGCAGGCCACCGGTCATAGTGAGGTGGTGGCGGCGATGGCGGGGACTCCCAATCCCCAAACCAACTATATATTAAAGCGCTTTGATATTACCCCGCCGATTATCCTGAATGATGTCCGCCCTCGGGTTAAGGATGTTATCAGTCGTACGCCGGTTACTGCCCAGGCGAGTCTTGCACTGAAGGATGCCCTCGAACTGTTCCATAGTCAGGGAATCCGGATTCTGCCGATTGTCGATGAAAAAGGAAAGCCATGCGGGGTTGTCTCCCTGCTGAAATTATCTGAAAAGTATCTGGTCGCTGGTTCTGAACGGCGTCGTGGGGTTGATGCGACCATTACGTCACTCTGCTCCACCTTACAGGGGAGCATGATCACCGGTGCCGAAGACAATGAGCTGTTGCACCTCCACCTGTTCATTGGTGCGATGACTGAAGAGTCATTTAGTGAGCGCATTGATGGGTATGATCCAGCAACGCTGCTTATTATGACGGGTGATCGTCCCTCAATCCAGCGTTCTGCCATTGAAAGTGGTGCCCGGATCTTAATTATCACCGGTGGGCTTGCGATTGATAGCTCAATCCACGAAATGGCAGTAGCCCAAGGGACGGTTATTATTTCTACACCGTTTGATACGGCTACTGCTGCCTGGATGATTAGGCTTTCAACCCCCCTTGGCTGTTTCATGGATGAGCGTTTTGAGCGGATTGGCCTTTCAGAGCCACTCGAGCAGCTTAAAATGACCTTAGTACAGTCTGGTGAACCGGCAGTGCTGGCACTTGATGATGATGGCCGATTGGCTGGTGTGGCCACTAAATCCTCTTTGCTGACTCCACTACCGTATGCGCTGATTCTGGTTGATCACAATGAGCTCGGGCAGGCGATTCGTGGAGCTGATGCCGTTGAGATCCTCGCGGTTATTGATCACCATAAACTCGGTAATCCGCCAACCCATCACCCGATCACCTTTATCGCTGCACCGGTTGGCAGTACCTGTACCCTGGTTGCGGGACAGTTTAAAGAGCATGGTGTTACCTTGAGTCCACAAATAGCCGGGCTGCTCTTGGCTGGCATAATGTCCGATACGATTATTCTTAAGTCACCAACGACCACAGAAGCAGATCGTGCGATTGTCGGCTGGCTTGAGCCAATTGCCGGGATCAACCACCGGGAGCTCGGTCGTGAG
>JBLIZM010000208.1:0-2571 GCA_048859855.1 Trichlorobacter sp. | reverse complement strand
TAAATTTGTGCCCACCCATTTCATAATACCCAGGGTCACTGATTGAGGTGTGTTCGCTAATCGCTCCCTTTTCAAGACCGGCCAAGGCAGTGACAATCTTAAAGGTCGAGCCAGGGGGATACATACCGGTTAATGCCTTGTTTTCCATCGGATGCCGGACATCCTCCATGTAACTCTTCCAGACTGCTGGCGGAACCCGATTAGCAAAGAGTGCCGGATCGAACATCGGGCTACTGACAAATGCCAAAACATCACCGTTAGAGACATCCATCACGACAGCAGCACCGGCCTTGCCACCAAAGGCCTGTTCAGCAGTCTGTTGCAAGCGGGAGTCAATGGTCAATACCAGACTGTTGCCCACGGTCGGCTTGGTTTCCGCCAAAATCCTTAAGACCCGTCCCCGGGAATCGACCTCGAGCTGGCGACCACCATCCTTACCATGCAGTACTGCTTCCCAAGCCTTTTCAATTCCGCTTTTACCGACATAGTCACCCGGACGATATTCACCATAGTCAGGATTATCCAGTTCGTTGTCGGAAATTTCACCGATATAGCCAAGCAGATGGGCTGCCGATGTTTTAAAAATATATTCCCTAACCGGCTTCATGACAATTTCAGCACCACGCAGCCAGATATGGTTCTCTTCCAGAACTTCAACCTGTTCACGATTTAATCCGGTTGCCACCACCACCGGGTAATAGCCAGCCCGCTTCTTGGCACTATCAAAACGTTCGGAAAGATCCTGGGCATTCAGCTTCAGCAGGGATGCAAGTTGTCGTAGCAGTGCTTTGACATCACCAGCTTCCTGAGGAATTACCGCCAGATTAAATGAAGGTCTGTTATGCACCAGCTGTATGCCGTTACGATCAAGTAGCGCTCCCCGTGATGCTGGTACTGCCAACAATCGCAACCGATTATTTTCAGAGAGGGCAGCATACTCATCGCCGCTCAGTACCTGTAAAAACAACAAACGCAGCAGGAGCAGCCCGAAAACCACCGCAGCACAGCTTGATAGGATCAAAATACGACGGCGAGGTTGCGCCAACTCACGAACATAGCGACGTTCTCTGATCATCGTGACTCAAGCTCCGGAAAGAGGCTCTGTACCAACGGAACCATTGCCGCACTGGCAAGTGCCTGCATTAATAGCGCTGGGATCAATCCTCGCATCATAGAGAAAAACAGACCGGGTGATTCTGAGAAAATACTAAGGAGTACGATATTGCTTACCATGGCGACCAATAACGAACCACAGGCACACAGGGATATCAGCGTGCCACTCTGCACAAAAAGTCGGCCAGACATCATCCGCAACAGGAAGAAAACAACCAGAAAGGAAAACCCGTTCAAGCCAAAGTAAATACTGCTGATGCAGTCCTTCACGAGCCCCAGCAGAAAACTGCCGATGATACCGCCCCCATCCCCTCCCCTGAGCGCCATGATTACCACCAGCACAAGGAGCAGATCAGGTTTGAAAGCAGTCGTAAAGAACTGCGGCAGGATCGAAGTCTGCACAACTACCAGCACAATGACCAGTACAAGAGATTTTAAAAGGGTTACCAGTGACATTATCCACTAATCCCGGTGGGTACGTAAGACAACCAGCACTTCTTCGAGATGCGCGATACTAACAGCCGGCTTAATGGCAATCCCCTGGAAAATTCCATAGTCACCTTTTTTGACCGCTGTTACCTGGCCGATGGCAAGTCCCTTTGGAAAAATACCACCAACACCGGAACTAATTATCTGGTCCCCGACCTGAACATCCTCACCACGCATGGTGAACTCCAGACTGCACCGACCATCGCCATCACCTTTAATAACACCACGGGCACGGGAACGGGCAACCATTGCGGTGATACTACTGGCATGGTCTGTCAGCAACAACACCCGACAACTATGATCCGTCACCTTGATGGTCTGACCGACAATCCCATCAACAGCAAGAACCGGCATCCCTTCCCGGATACCATCGGCACTCCCGCGATCGAGCGTCAAGGTACGGTACCACGGCGTACTGTCATCACCGATAATCGAGGCTGCAAGCGTTGGAGCCGTAACGGTTTTACGTAAATTAAGCAGTTTGCCTAAGCGCTCATTTTCACGCAGAGCCTCATTACCAACCAAGACCGTGGTATTGAGTTTTTTAATTTCACCAACCAGCCGCTCATTCTCGCGCTTGACGTTGACGAGCGCAAGATAGTCATCAAACAATCGTACAAAAAAATTAGTGCTGCGGGTCGCCCCGGCTTGAACGGGAGCTACACCTTTTGCCACAGACCGTTCAACAAGGTTAGCCTTGTCATTGGAAGTCAGGTTGATTGAATAAACCAAAAGTGCGGTCAAAAGCGCAATCAGTGCCAGAGTACCGAGGGTATGTTTTTTGAGAAAGTCACGCATATCCGGCAGCCGTCACTCCTTATAACAGACCATCACGGGCTTCAGAGAGAACCCGCACCAGATAGTCGCGATAGGATGATTTAGGGGTTTGTTCAATTAATGCCGCCATGGCCTCTTGATCAATGAAACCACGCCGCAGGGCAATTTCCTCAAGACAGGCAATTTTCAAGA
>JBLIZM010000207.1:0-6157 GCA_048859855.1 Trichlorobacter sp. | reverse complement strand
CCGTAACTGTTTAAAAAAATCTGACAACTGGCGTGAACAGCGCTCTTCTTCCACCCCGGCAATGACCTCGAAACGATGATTGAGTGCCGCTTCGTTTGACAGATCATACTGGGATCCAAGCGCTCCAGCCTTGGGATCATGACAGCCGTAGACCACTGTTGGTATCCGGGCAAGAATAATAGCCCCCGTACACATCAGGCACGGCTCAAGGGTTACATACAGCGTGACATCCGTTAGTCTCCATCGCTGTAAGTAACGGGCTGCCTTGCGTATTGCCAGGAGCTCCGCATGACCTGCCGGATCCTGTGCTGTCTCTCGGCAATTAAAGGCTCTGGCAATCACACGCCCTTCGTGCACAATCACTGCACCGATCGGAACCTCCCCCCGAGCCTCGGCACGGGCAGCCTGTGCAAGCGCCTTTCCCATCCAGTAGGCATGGTCACGGTGCGCAGGACTAGGCATCTGCTACTCCCGATTGATACCGGTCCGCATGGTACGAACTGCGCACATACGGTCCACTTTCCACATGGCTAAACCCGATCTCACGGGCTATCCTGCCATAGGCGTCAAACCGCTCCGGCTCAATATACTCATGTACCGGCTCGTGTCGTCTACTGGGTGCCAGGTATTGCCCAATGCTCAGGTAGCTGCAACCAACTTTCCGTAAATCAGTGAGAACCTCCAGAACTTCCTGTTCCGTTTCACCAAGCCCAAGCATAATACCGGACTTCGTGGGGATTTCCGGTGCCAAACGCTGCGCATCTGCCAACACCGTCAGGGAGCGCTGGTATTCGGCTCCGGCACGGATATGATACAGTCGTGGGACCGTTTCAACATTATGCCCTATTATTGCGGGGTGAGACGCCAGTACCGTGGCAAGAGCCGCACAATCACCGTTAAAATCAGGTATCAGCAGTTCCAAGCGCGTTTGTGGCATACAGGATCTAACCGCAGTAACCGTCGCGGCATAGTGTCCTGCACCACCATCGGGAAGGTCATCCCGGGTCGGACTGGTAATCACCAGGTGCGACAGATTTAATCGTTTGGTTGCTTCAGCAATACGCCGTGGCTCATCCGGGTCAAGCGGTTTGGGTGTATTAACCGCATCAATATTACAAAAGCGGCAGTGGCGGGTACAGTCAGCCCCCATAATCAGGAAGGTTGCCTGACCACAGCTAAAACATTCACCAATGTTCGGGCAGAGTGCCTGCTGGCAGACCGTATGCAGCGACAGGTCCTTCAGTAGAGCCCGCATAGCCGCCTGATCGGCAGCCGGTATTTTTTTTCGTAACCAGTCAGGTTTGCGCGTAATCTTCACTCCATGCGTCCTTCCCGTGTCCAAATATCAGCACCAAACTGCCGTTCTTCACGATCAGCAGCATAGCGTTGCTCGAATGCGCTTAACTGGTCAGGAACAAACGGCACCCCCACCCCATGGGTAAATCCATCAACCAACGCGCTTATCAACGCTCCCCGTTCACGGGACACCCCAAGCTGAGAAAGTGAGGTGGTACCACTCGGGATCGCTGACGCTCCCCCTTGTAAATACGGAGCACTTCGAGCGAGGGCCGGCGTCAATGGGATTGAACCATGCTGGAGTATGACCGTTTTTGTACGGCGCTGAGCATTCCCACCGATTTTTTTCCCATCAATCACAATATCAAACCATTCACTACCCGCAAAACAAAGGGGAGTTCTGGCACCCAGTACCCGACCGTCAGAAAGTTCACCGGCATACTGGGGATTAAGCCCTAATGAACGATAGAAGTGTAACAGTCCCTCGGTTAAAAAACGAAAGGAATCCTTTACCCCCTGCACCTGACGGGGAAGGGCCTCCAGCGGCACTGCGAAACAATAGGTGATTTCATCGGCATGGTAGATTGCACCACCACCAGTCACGCGCCTGACCACCATAACCCCGTCACGCTTACAGCGCGTAAGGTCAAGTACTTCATCAGGATTCTGGTGACGCCCCAACGAAAAGGCTGCCGGGTACCAGCCATACAGCCTGAGTACCGGCAGCCCTCCCTGGGATACACTCCACAACAATGCTTCGTCCACCGCCATCATCCGGGCGGCGGGGCCGGGCGCATCAGCGATTAACCGCCAACGTCCCTGCATCAACTAACCGATATGACAGACCGTCTGACTACGGGCGGCCTTCGTTTCATCCAGCCGAGTAACCGGCATACTGACCGGCATGGCTGCAAATGCCTCTGGTTGCTCATCAGCCATGGTTGCAGCCTCAAGCATAACTTCAATGAAGGCATCCAGCGTCGCCTTACTTTCGGTCTCCGTCGGTTCAATCATGACCGCTTCCTTGACAATCAGCGGGAAATACACCGTTGGCGGGTGATAGCCACGGTCGATCAGGAACTTCGCGATATCAATCGCATGAACCCCGTTGGCAACCTGACGTGATGCGGAGAAAACCGCCTCATGCATGCAGGTCTGATCATACGGAAGCTCATAGGCTCCTTTCAGCCGTTCCTTAATGTAGTTGGCATTTAAAACCGCTTGTTCGGAAGCTTCAACCAGGCCGTCGCGTCCCAACAGAACCATATAGCAATAAGCCTTAACCATGACACCAAAGTTGCCGAAGAAGTTGGCTGTACGGCCGATTGAAGAGGGGCCGTCACCATCACACCGCAGCATTCCTGCATCATCCTTCACAATCCGAGGACGGGGCAAAAACGGAATCAACGCTTTTTTAACCCCGACCGGACCGGATCCGGGGCCACCACCACCATGGGGAGTACCAAAGGTTTTGTGTAGGTTAACATGGATAACATCAAAACCAACATCACCAGGGCGTACCTTACCCATAATGGCATTCAGGTTCGCACCGTCATAGTACATCAATGCATCGTGGGCATGGGCTATTTCAGCGATTTCCTTAATATGCGGATTAAAAAGCCCCAGCGTATTCGGACAGGTCATCATAACCGCCGCCACCTGGTCATTCATGGCCGCCTTGAACAGGTCAAGATCCATATCACCATAGGGAGCGGTCGGGATGGTCACGATTTCGTAGCCAACCATCGCTGCCGATGCCGGGTTTGTCCCATGGGAGGAATCCGGAACAATAACAATTTTCTTTTGGTTCCCTTTTGCCTGATGATAGGCAGCCACGAGCAGCATACCCGTCATCTCGCCATGGGCACCAGCCAGTGGTTGGGTGGTCACCTCATCCATGCCGGTAATTTCTGCCAGCATTTCGCCGAGGTGATGCAACATCCCGAGAGCCCCCTGGCAAAATGCCTCCCCACCCGGTAGCAATGCCGTTGCCGGATGCAGACCGGCAAACAGACCGGCAGCCTCTTCCAGCACCTTGGCATTGTATTTCATGGTACAGGAGCCCAGTGGGTAGAAGTTGGTGTCAACGGAAAAGTTACGTCGTGACAGGTTGGTGAAGTGCCGTACCAGATCGAGCTCAGACACTTCAGGCAGTGCGGCGGTCTCAGACCGTCTGAGTGCCGCTGGTAGCGGCTTTGCCTGTGGGACATCACTGGCGGGGAGTCTCACCCCGCGACGTCCGGCCACCGATTGTTCATAGATCAGTTGCATAGGACCTCCTTCAGGGCTGCGACCAGACCATCAATTTCCGCTTTCGTTCGTTTTTCCGTTACTGTTACCACCAGACGATTCCCCTCACCAGGTACACCAGCGGCAATTCCACGCGTTAGTAATGCCTCAGCAATAGCATAGGAATCAGACGGCAGCGTCAGACTAAACTCGTTGAAGAACGGAGCCGGATAACTGAGGCTAACTCCCGGAAGCGCTGTCAACTGCTCGGACGCATAGACTGCTTTATCATAATTCAGCTGGGCCAGTTCAGCCAATCCGTCACGGCCGATGGCCGACAGGAAAATCAGCCCTTTCAAAGCGCACAACGACTGGTTGCTGCAGATATTAGAGGTTGCTTTATGCCGTTTGATATGCTGTTCGCGCGCTTGCAGCGTCAGAACAAACCCTCGACGGCCTTCCCGATCAACGGTTTCTCCGACAATACGCCCGGGCATGTTTCGAATCAGGCTTTTCTTCGCGGCAATGAATCCGAAAGAGGGACCACCAAAACTCAGCGGATTACCCAGTGACTGTCCATCACCAACGGCAATATCAGCGCCGATTTCACCGGGGGATGCCAGCATTCCAAGGGAAATCGGATAGACCGCCGTTACTAACAGAGCACCGGCAGCATGGAGTTGCGCAGCAACACCACCAAGGTCATCAACGACGCCAAAGCTATTGGGGTACTGGACTATCAACGCGGCTGTGTCATCCGTAAGCACAGCAGCCAACCCCTGACGGTCGAGCCCGCCGTTACACGGTGGCAGTGTTATCAACGTTGCATCTTGGTGAGAAAGATAGGTGGCCAGAACCTCACGGGCAACCGGTGATACCGCTCCATCAACAATCACGGTAGAACGGTTGGTGACCCGCATCGCCATCAACGCAGCCTCAGCAACCGCGGTTGCCCCGTCATACAGCGAAGCATTGGCAACATCAAGCGCAGTCAAACGGCAAATGGCTGTTTGATATTCATACAGTGCCTGCAGGGTTCCCTGGGCACATTCAGGCTGGTACGGGGTATAGGCGGTATAGAACTCTGCACGACCTGCCAGATGATCAACCGCCGCAGGAATCAGGTGATCGTAGTAGCCGGCACCAATGAAGAGGGTCAACCCACTATCGTTACGATCAGCCAGAGACTGGAGATGGGCAAGCGCCTCGAACTCAGAGACCCCATCGGGCAGGTTCAGTGGACGGCTGCGTAACGGTGCCGGAATCGGAGCGAACAGCTCCTCAACAGAACTGACACCGATCGTATCAAGCATCTCCCTGATTTCCCCCGGGGTATGGGGACAGTAGTGACTGGTGTTCATGAAAGCTCCTAGAGTCCGGCCAGGTAGGCCTGGTACTGATCAGCATTCATCAGGGCATCACTCTCAGCCGGATTGTCGATTTTTATTTTAACCATCCAGGCAGACTGCTCAGCTGATTCGTTGACCATTTCCGGCGCGTCGTCAAGTGCACTATTAACCTCAACAACGGTACCGGACAGTGGTGCGTAGATATCACTTGCCGCCTTGACTGATTCAATCGAAGCCATTACTTCAAACTGGCGCACCTTGGTACCGACCGCTGGCAACTCAACGAAGGTAACATCACCAAGCTCATGGGCTGCGTGCTCACTGATACCGGCTGTTGCAACATCACCTTCAATCCGGGCCCACTCATGCTCTTTGCTGAAAAACGTGCTCATAGGACGACTCCTTTGGTAATAGAGCGCCCGAGCAGATCTCTGCCCGGGCGCGATAGGGTTGTTAGGAACGAACAGAACCGTCCGTATAAAACGGTGCGGTACAGACGACCGCTTCCATACGGGTACGGTCATGAACAATAGTCAAGGTGCTCCCGAGGGTTTCATATCCCGGTTCAACCAGGCCGATGCCGATACCGCATCCCAGCATCGGTGAAAAAACACCGCTGGTTACTTCACCAATCTGGCGGTCACCATCTACAATAGTAAAACCATGACGGGGTGTCCGGCGGGAGGTAACCTTGAAGGCCACTTTACGTCGGGGGAGGCCCTGGTTCATCTGTGCTTCAAGCGCTTCACGACCGACAAAAGAACCGTTCATATCGACAAACATCGGCAAGCCGGCTTCAAGCGGCGTGGTCAACTCATCAAGGTCATTACCATAGAGGGAATAGCCGACCTCGAGTCGTAACACATCGCGCGCTCCAAGTCCTGCCGGTTTAACCCGCGGGTCACTCAACAGACGGTCCCACAGACTTTCGACCAGCGCAACCGGCACAAACAGCTCATACCCCAGTTCACCGGTATAGCCGGTTCGACTAACGAGTGCTGCCTGCCCATCAATGGTCCGCTCAACAAACTGGAAATACTTGAGCTCACCAATCCAGTCCCCCAACAGCTCCTTCAGCACATCACGGGAAAGCGGCCCTTGCAGGTCAAGCTTGGCTAATTCACTTGATCGATTGACCAACGTTCCCCCGGTTAAACGGGAGCTGATGACTGCAAAATCGTTCGGCGCAGTTGCAGCGTTTACCACGAGCAGCACCTGGTCTTCAGCCAAACGGAACGCAATCAGGTCATCGATGACCCCACCGTCCTGATTAAGCAGAAACC
>JBLIZM010000206.1:0-2596 GCA_048859855.1 Trichlorobacter sp. | reverse complement strand
AAGCAGGTGCTAAAAAAGTAATAATTTCCGCACCAGGTAAAGAGGTAGACGGAACCTTCTGTATGGGAATCAACCAAGACTTATACGACCCTGCAAATCACCAAATCATTTCAAACGCTTCTTGTACAACGAACTGTCTGGCACCTGTTGTCAAGGTTCTGCATGACAGTTTCGGGCTTGAACACGGTCTGATTACTACGGTTCATTCCTATACCAATGACCAGCGTATTCTTGATTTGCCCCACAAGGACCTTCGCCGCGTCCGTGCTGCCGCGGTTTCGATGATTCCAACCACTACTGGTGCAGCCAAGGCGGTTTCCAAGGTCATTCCAGCTTTAAAAGGGCGTCTTGATGGGATGGCTATTCGGGTGCCGACACCGAATGTGTCCGTGGTTGATCTCGTTGCAACCTTGAGTAAGCCGGTTACGGAATCGTCTGTCAACGCCGCTCTTAAGAAGGCAGCCCGTGGTTCACTCAAAGGGATTCTTGCCTACGAGGAACTTCCGTTAGTTTCCGTTGATTATAATGGTACGGCAGTATCTTCGACAGTAGACGCTGCCTGCACCAAGGTCATGGGTGAGCGGATGGTCAAGGTACTCGCCTGGTATGATAATGAGAGCGGATTTTCGAATCGACTGGTTGACCTTCTGACAATGATTGCAACAAAACGATAACGTAGGTCCAGTGGGAGTAGGTGACCACACAGAACCTATATCTATACGAAGGAGATGCTGATGGCTATGCGCTATATTGATGAACTCGGTGACCTGAAGGGGAAAAAAGTCTTTATCCGTGTTGACTTCAACGTCCCGCAGGATGACAAAGGTGCTATCACTGAGGATACTCGTATCGCCGGGGCGGTACCAACCATTCGCTATGCGGTAGAGCAGGGTGCAAAAGTTATTCTGGCATCACACCTTGGTCGTCCCAAAGGGGAGAAAAAGCCCAAATACACCATGGCTCCAGCAGCTAAACGGTTGTCAAAACTCCTCGGTCGCAAGGTAACCCAGGCGACGGACTGTTTCGGTGCGGATGTTGACGCACTAATCAAGGGTATGAAGCCTGGTGATATCGTGATGCTTGAAAATGTCCGCTTTTATCCCGGTGAGGAGAAAAATGATGCTGCTTTTGCCAAGAAATTGGCAAATGGATGCGAAATATATGTCAATGATGCATTCGCTGTCTCTCACCGTGCCCACGCATCCGTTGAAGCGATTACCAAAGTGATCCCAACCTGTGCCGCTGGTTTTCTGATGCGTAATGAAATGACTTTCTTTGATAAGGCAATGAGCAACCCGGTTCGTCCTCTGGTTGCCATTTTGGGGGGAGCCAAGGTTTCCGGAAAACTTGAGGTTTTACAGAAACTGGTGGATAAGGTGGACAAGATTGTCATTGGTGGTGGTATGGCATTCACCTTTTTGAAGGCGCAAGGAATTGATGTCGGGAAGTCCTTGGTAGAGGATGACCTGCTTGATACAGCCAAGAAAATTCTTCAGAGAGCTAAAAAGCGGGGTGTTGCTTTTTATCTGCCGGTTGACTGTGTTGTCGCCGATGCTTTTGATGCAAAGGCAACGACAATGATTACACCGGTTCAGGAAATTCCATCAGCCTGGATGGCGCTTGATATCGGTCCTGCATCGGCCACCTTGTTTGCTGAGTCGTTACGTGACGCGAAGACCGTTATCTGGAATGGACCGATGGGGGTTTTCGAGATGGATGCGTTCTGTCAAGGGACCTTCTCTGTTGCAGCAGCAGTTGCCGGATGTTTTGGCACTACCATCATTGGTGGTGGTGACACAGATGCGGCAGTCAATAAGGCCGGTGTTGCATCACAGGTTAGTTATATATCTACCGGTGGTGGGGCTTTTCTGGAGTTGCTGGAAGGAAAAGTACTGCCAGGTGTCAAGGCCTTAGACGGGAAGTAACCGGGAGTGACCATTATGCGCAGACCTATGATTGCCGGTAATTGGAAGCTGTTCAAAACCGTCGTGGAAACAGAGGATTTTATCTCAGCTGTTTTGCCATTGGTTGAGCAGTGTGGTGACGTTGATATTGTAGTCGCTCCGGTATTCACGGTATTGGCACATGCTTCCCGGGCTTTAGTTGGCACTCGCCTTAAGGTGGCGGCTCAGGATTGCTTCTGGGAGGATGAGGGAGCGTTTACCGGTGAGATTGCCCCCCGCATGTTGCGTGATGTTGGTTGTACCCACGTGATCATAGGACATTCTGAACGACGTCAGTACTTCGGTGAAACCGATGAAACGGTACGCAAAAAGACTGCCGCTGCTCTGAGTGAGGGGCTGGTGACACTGGTCTGCGTTGGTGAAACTCTCGAGGAAAGAGAAACAGGGGCAACGGAGCAGATTGTTGGACGACAGGTTCGAGCCGCGCTATATGGATTGCAGCCTGAACAGCTTGTGAATGTGGTTATTGCCTATGAGCCGGTTTGGGCAATCGGGACGGGTAAGACTGCTAGCGATGAACAGGCACAGGCTGTTCACGCATATATTCGGCAGGTCCTATCTGATATGTTTAATCAATCAACGGCTAACAGTATCAGGATATTATATGGTGGTAGCGTTAAACCGGAAAATAT
>JBLIZM010000205.1:0-2239 GCA_048859855.1 Trichlorobacter sp. | reverse complement strand
TGTCTGTTTTTTGAGCTTATGAATAAACTCACTACTGGACGTCCGTGATAAAAATCCCGATAACGCACCGACATTTTCGGCAATCGACATTTCATTGTCATTCAAGACCACAATCATGTCACGGTTCAGGTGCCCGGCATGATTCAATCCTTCGAAAGCGATACCACCGGTCATGGAGCCATCCCCAATAACCGCAACCACTTTCGCAGCACGCTTGTCAAGATCGCGGGCTACCGCAAAACCGGTTGCCGCGGAGAGTGATGTTGAAGAGTGACCGACTTCCCATACATCATGGGGTGACTCGCATCGTTTTGGAAACCCACTGATACCATGGAGTGTCCGCAAGGTGGAAAAACGATCCTGGCGACCGGTAAGAATTTTATGGGCATAGGCCTGGTGTCCAACATCCCAGATGAGGGCGTCATCCGGTGAATGAAATGAACGATGAAGCGCCAGAGTCAATTCAACGACACCAAGGGATGGACCAACATGGCCACCGTTTTCCGCGCAGGTACTGATAATCATCTGACGGATTTCTGTCGCGACCTGGGTCAGTTCATCGATCGTCATCCCCTGCAGGTCAGCTGGTGACTGTATACGTTGTAACAACGACATACCTTAATTCTTTCTCTCGATGATGTAGCGCGCAATCGCCCTCAGTGGCTCTGCTGCCTCACCAAAATCAGTAAGAGCCAAAAGCCCCGAATCAACGAGCTCTTTGGCATAGCGCTTGGACTCGCTAAGGCCAAGAAGCGATGGATAGGTTGCCTTACCCCTGGCTTCATCACTGCCGGCGTCCTTACCGAGCTCTTCAGTCGTTCCTTCGATATCGAGAATATCATCGGCAACCTGGAAAGCCAGTCCGATGGTACGACCATATTCTTCTAACGCAGCTATCTGCTCTGGGGTTCCACCCCCCAGTAAGCCACCTGCCGTTACGGATGCAACAATCAATGCCCCGGTTTTTCTCCGATGAATACCGGTTACCGTATCAATGGTAACACCGATGGCGCATTCACTCTGCATGTCAACGACCTGCCCCCCGACCATGCCGAGACTCCCGGCCGCAACCGCTATTCTCCCCAGAACATCCAGACGCGTTGCCGCATCAATGGGAGCCATGGATTGATCTGACAGAAGCTTAAAAGCTTCTGTCAAGAGAGCGTCACCAGCGAGAATTGCTAAGGCTTCACCAAAAACCTTGTGGTTCGTCGGGCGTCCCCGTCGGAAATCATCATCATCCATGGCAGGAAGGTCATCATGGATGAGGGAGTACGTATGAATCATTTCCATGGCACAGGCCGCAGGCAGTGCATGAACCCGTTTACCACCAACTGCCTGGCAAGCTGCCAGCATCAATACCGGCCTGACCCGCTTACCACCGGCAAAAACAGAGTATCGCATGGCGCGATGAAGATCTGCAGGATCAATCGACTCAGCCGGGAGAAAAGATTCCATGGCCTGATCAACCAGACTGATTGTTTCCTGTAGGTATTGCTTCAGATTGAAAGACACTGCCTACTCCTCATCCTTATCAGCATCAAAGGGGGCTGTTGTCAGGGAACCATCCCGCTTTTTGATTAACTGTTCGACCGTACGCTCTGCTTCATCAAGCCGCTCAGAGCAAAAGGCCGCATGACGCACCCCCTCTTCAAAGGCTTTGATTGATGCATCCAGGGAAAGCGAGCCATCCTCTAATTTCAATACGATATCTTCAAGTTTCTTAAGTGATACTTCAAATTTATCAGTAGCCATAGTTCCTCCGGACTACAATATCCGTTCTAAGGTATCAAGCGGCACAACCGGCAAGCCACTCTGACTGGATGCAAAGGCGTCAGCCGGTAGCGGCTCATTTAATTGCGGTTCTCGAAGCTCCAGAGCAAAGCGACTTCCATCGGGAAGTGACAGCACAATACTGCGGGCAATCTCAACCTGGCCGATCAGCTCATGCTGTTCATAACTAACCTGCTGACCACCCGGCAATACTTTAGCTCGCAGATGTCCTTCGATAAAGACCCGAGTCTCCCCCTCAAGTGTTGGCTGCAGTTCTTGACTCAGAGCCCACTCAACCAGCGAAGCGAGTGTTGCGACCGCCCCACCCTTGGTAACCGTTCCCTGGTAGCTGACTGATTGAGAAGGATAACTGACTGCAACTTTGTCTCCTCGCTTAATAAGCTCGAGGTAGGTACCACCGAGTGGCGATAACACGACCAACCTGGTCTGACTGAGTCCATCACTC
>JBLIZM010000204.1:0-7044 GCA_048859855.1 Trichlorobacter sp. | reverse complement strand
TTCAAATAACAAAAAAATAAAAGAGTGGGTTGCCCCACTCTTTATGCTGTCGATTAGACTGGTGCATAGATCAACTGGAAGATATCCTTCAGTCGTGTAGAATGAGCATCGGCTTCGCGCACTTCTAAGTTAGTGAAGGAGCCATAGAAATCATCCAGAGCCAGCAAACGGATCTTATCGATCAACCCCTCAGCGCTTTCAAAGCTACGGGGGATATCGGTAGCGATCATCATAGTGTCTAAGAAATGAATCTTGTCCACAGTGGAATAAAGGGGACTGATGAAACACTTGCACATATCGCAAATGTCTTTACGCACGTTTTCCATGCGTTCCTGGGTTACTTCTTCCTTAGACCAATTACGATCAATAATAGCACGAATGGCCATAGCCAGTGCATTATGGGAAGAGAGAGTTCCAGAAACAGCATAAGAGGTTTCGTAAATAGCTACTACACCTTCGATGGTGCCGCGTTGAAGAATTGCCTTTGTCATTTTTCTTGGGTTCCTTATTAAGGAGCGGGGTGTTACCCCCGCTAGATTTTGAAACTGGAAAATGCCGAACGTTGAGATAATACCTTGTCTTTGAAATTGTCAAACTTTCTCTGATGGTATTCTTCGTGTTTGGGAATATCCTGACACACCAGATAAATAAACTCAGGTGTGACATCAGGCCACTGTAACAGCTCTCTTAAACGACCAACTGCTTGAGAGTTTGCTTGACGTGAACCGACGG
Source organism: Trichlorobacter sp. (assembly GCA_048859855.1). Taxonomy (GTDB): domain Bacteria; phylum Desulfobacterota; class Desulfuromonadia; order Geobacterales; family Pseudopelobacteraceae; genus Trichlorobacter. The sequence goes on along the minus strand of JBLIZM010000204.1, from coordinate 6,312 downwards.
CTGAAGTCATCAGTACCGTGGTCAAACCAGGGATATCAACACCTGTACCCGAACTACCTAAAGTAGACACGGAGATGTCACTATCCATCAAAACCTCATAATCGTCTTCTGCCACATACCTGGAGATTTTAAGTGTAGGATACAGTCCCTTGAGGTGTTCTGCAATAACCCGACACATCTCTTTTGTAGATGCAAAAATAAGCATCCGATGACCATCTTTACGACGGTTCATATAAGAGTTCTTAACCACGTTAGTGATAAGATCCAGATAAGCTTTAGTTGACTTAACAGACCTCAGTATAGATTCCTCGAACAAGGTGTGCGAGTAAGTCTTCTGTGGCCCTATCCACCGGAGTTTAGTCGGTAGATTCAGCTGATAATAAAGAGCTGTAGAAGCAATGTACTTCTTATACGCCAACCCACGATACCGTTTAGACTTCGGATATGCGATGTTGTACATCCGATTCATAAACGGGTCGTCTGACTCTAAGGTTGCTGATAACCCCAACGTCTTGTAGATATTGGAATAAAGATCAATCTTAAAGTTAACGTGAAAGAACATGTGGATTTCATCAATAATACGGAAGCCACAACCCAAAGCGGCATACATCCCACTAGGATCCAACAGCGAAGGTTTCCCTATATACTGTTGGGCTTCGTAAGTTTTGATATAGTTCTGTAACGTGGTCGTTGTACAAATTATTACTTTACAGATTAACTTGCCTTCTTGACCTAACTGAATAGCATTCAACAGCGCTTTCTTACTGTCGATAACCAGAAGATCTCCTGGCTCTAAGTTATAAGTAGACTCGACATCCTCTATCCACTTATCCATAAATCGACCAAGAACACAGATGAATGTCCTATAGCCTATTCTGGAAGCAGCTGTTAGTGCTATAAACGTTTTGCCACGACCGGTTTGAATCGTGACTACTTTGTTTGGTTCATCATCATTTACAATGTAATCTAGAATATTCTCCTGATAGTCACGGGGGGACTTATCCCCTTTTAAAGGAAGCTCAACTTTTACCGGTTGCTGGTGTGAATGATCGACGATTGTAAACCTATTTAGCGAATAGCCCATTTCGGCCAAATATCGCATAAAGGAATCTTTCATCGAGATGTTCAGACGCAGTTCTTTACGGTCCATAGTGGATGCCGCAAAAACACACTTCTTAATCTTCTGGACCTTCTTCCCTCGCCTCTTAAAACCGAATTGAACTAACGAATCACAAAACCTGAAGACGAGTGGCTTGAGCCACCCGTCCATTTGACTGATCATCAGGTAGTGAGTATAGATGTCTATCCTTCCCACAGCCACGACATTAATCCTTAACTAGCGCATCGATCGGATGCGGCATTCTGTCCCTATTCAGAAAGGCTGAGGCACTTGTAAGTGCAGCTAAGTGTCCCTCGTGAGCCATTGCTGGACCCATCGACCTGTTCTGCATATTGGCATTGAATGCACCGATTTCACATGGGCCACCGACTACCGGGAAACTATAGTCACCAGATGCACTGTCACGTATCAACGTGGCCGCTAGAATTACTTCCATATGAGCCAGGTTAACGTCACGTAACTTAGAACTGATTAATGAGAACAGATTCGTGAGTAGAGCACTCATATCGTCCATACCCTGGATATGCCGTTGAACATCACGTCGAGAACTACTCATCTTCACAAAGGACTCAATCGTCTTCATGAATTCAAGCATATTGACGTGACGCAGCGGTAATTCCAAAATAGGATTCTTGTAGTCCCACTTATCCATCTCAATCACATAGTCGCCACGGATATCCAGTGACCAACTGTTGAAAGTAAGATACTCCAACATATCATGCGACAAAGCGCTTAATCTTCCGCCCATCGAGACCTTGACAAAGGCAGCTTCAGTTTCCCCATCATCGTAATCTACGAATATTTGGATTTCCCTCAACTGGCTAATACGTTCTAAAGACAAATCACACACGTTATCGACGTGAAGAATATCCGTCAATTGTCGTGCTTCATCTGCATCTATTACGATCTTAACCTTGCCCTTAGACAATTCCTTATTCAGGAATATAAGGTTCTCGTGTTCCTTGTTGTTGATGAATCGGACATCATCGCCACAAATCTGGAACGGATCTACTTCGGAACTACCATCCAAGTGTTTGGTTGATAATACCCGTTGTGAAATCTTTTCACAGATGTGAGTAATACTCACGTGACCAAGGTTAGTCTGATAAGGAACGGACATAGACAACTCACCCATACAAGTGGCACAGATGCCACCCATATGCAGGCAATTACAACCCAATGGAGAACGCATATACACACGTTTACCTATCAGGCCATTATCTGCCATGGTGATACGATGAAGCTTAGGATGGTTGGTACCAAACAAAGCCATCGTTGGTCTGGATTTACGTCGATCTGCTTTGAGAACAACATCAGCAATTTCTTCAGTCCTCAGGATATACTTACCTGACAACTGTTTCAAATCACCTTGCCGTACATCGAAAGCTATGTAGTTTTCACTACCGCAATCACAGTGGTAATACAGGTACTGGAGAGAATCCGTAGCAAGTTGCATCTCTCGGTTGAAATACTCGGTGTCTGCCAGTGGATCTTTAGCAAACATCAGAGCTTTGGATGCCGAGCAGGTTTCCTGCATCGAGTCACCCAACATCACAATACCTTCCGCGTAACTGTTAAGTACCGGTTTAGGGAATAACCCAGAATCGATATCGGTGTGGAAACCACGTGGGCCGATTGATTGATTAATCTGACCCATTGAAGCTGTGCCTAGTTTGGCTGCTTCAGATAAACGACAACCAGGTAAATCGTTACCTTTTAATACCTGGTCGATAACGCTGTAGACACCATTAATGCTAGCCGGGTTAGGCCGCACGTTTTCATTGGCTTCTTTAATCGCCGGATGCGCCAAAGCATCCAGATAATCCATGGCATCCAAAGATACAACGTATGCCCCTAGTTTAGCAGCTGTTTCGTTGTGCCATTGGTTTGCAATCTCGTAAGCCATCTTACACAACAGCTCGAGATCCATAGGTTGTTGGTGAACATCGATGTGTGTGTCATACACCTCGAACATTATATTTGACAACAGTTTAAGCGGTAGACCAGAACTAAATTGCCCTAGCCCAATGTGGTGATCTGGTAAAACCGGTGTCTCCGGGTATTTACGATGAAACTCCCAAGCATACCAGCTAAAGATAGTCGATCCACGGTTTACAAGGATGCGGGTTTTCCCCGCATCTTCACATTCCATAAGAAACTTACCTTCAGGTCTTGCCCAGATTTGTTCCCGGGTCAAGTTTACCAGATCCCTTGCTTTGATTACAATCATCAGACACCCCTGATACAGATCTTATCGTAAGTCAAACGCATACCAGCGCAATAGTTAATATGGTTAACGTAGACAAGGCCACGACGTTTATTGCCAGGTATCTTTTCTCTATCCACGATGGACAGTGGGAATCCATCAATAGCGTACCCACGGTGAACGTTCTTATTAATTTCACGAGCTAACTCAGGGTTACCCGAACGCTCTAAGAACTCTGCCGTCGCAGGTCCACCCATGGTGCTAGCAAACAGACGATTTTCTGCCTCACCTGCTAGACGTACGGGTGTCTTACGACATGGGTTACTGAACTTATCCGCGTTGGTCAGTTTGGCGTGCAGACCATAGTGGTTAAGCTTAGATAAAGATACGGCTGACCAATCACCACCAGTCTTCTCCAACAATAGGATATACAGCCCACCGATACGAATCGGATTGACTGTAGTGACAAAATCATCACTAGACTGTGGTTTATATGTCAAGGGTCCCCTGACTATTGGGAAGAAGTTTTGAACAGCTCGAATTCCTTCAGCCCCGATGTTTGGGGAATCTGGAGGAAGGTGTATGTAAATCTTGTCATTTATTACAGCCTCCACACGACCACGTTTGAATGCTTTAATGTCACCAGTAGTTTCGGCTCTTCGGTGAAGATCACCTACCAGCTTACCCATGTAGGGTGAAACTACATAGTAGTAACGGAAAAGGAAAGCATAAGCCGCATCAACTTCTTGGTCAGATCCTGAACCGTAAAGCTGGACGACGTAGTTACGAGCGTGCCAAACACTATCCAGCAGATAATGTTCCCACACGCTTCCTTTATTCATTCGCTTGATACGAGAATCCCCATCGAGGATCATATCAGCAACACGACCAAAGATATCTCTGGGCGCATGTTCTACCTTGATAATGTCGCAGATAACACCCTTACCACCGTGGGTATCGGTAACTTTGTAACCGATAGTGGGAATGATGTCATAGGCGTATTTCAAAGTAACGTGCCAATCATCCAACGGCTCTGCCCGTCGAGTGAGTTGAACACGTTTACCATCTGGACGTGGTCCAGTGGCTTGAGCTTCGACTACCAGTTGTCTAAACTCAGGTGTCATCTTAAGGTGAACACCGTACTGTTTTCTCAGTCGGCTATACTCCTTCAGAATTTCTTCGTGGTACTCCCTTTTAAGATTGAAATACTTTTGGCACTGTGCTGCCATGCCAAATGGTGTAGGTGACTTCTTTTGAGTAGGGTCATGGAAAACGTCGATATCGTAAACCTCTGCTCCTGGCTCACCGTACGTCAGTTTATCGAAAATGTAATCGGGTTGCATCAATGCTTCTGGAGTCATTTCCACAGCAGCATTAATTGGATCATATTGCCTTAAAGCAAATACTAACCCATCGTCGCGAATCTTATCGCCGATGTCTGGGAAAGGTTTGTAGTTGTCCTTGTCACCGTAGAGATTTAATGGAAAGAACTCTTTACCAAAGCTAAACCGGCGCTCCTCTGTACCGGTAGAAGTTAGTCGTTTCAAATACTCATCCGTTACCACTACACCGTCCTCGATAACCTGAGGGATCGACATAAAGGCAACTCTGGTTTCAATACCGTAGCAATACTCACCATCAGGTCTTACCGAAGGTGAATCTGCCAGTATCGTTCCAGGTGGAAAAGGCGGTGCATTAGGAGACAGCATCTGCTGTATCTTAGTGTTATGCCTATATTTGAATCCAAACGACTGGTGTTGTGTATGATATCGTTCCAGATGCAACACATTAAAACTATGAGTTTTGCACTCTTCGTAGATAATGGTTGTTACTGGATTAAGCTTGATGCTACGATCCCCTGCCCTTCTGGGATATTTCTCAATATTCCGTACTACACGCGACTCTTCTTTGAATACCTTCTTAAAGGTATGTTTACCGTACTCCCTTTCCATACCTGTTTGGATAACGCGTGGTGTGCTATCCTTAAGAACCAGACTTTGACCAACCTGGGAGTTGAACATCTGAACACGAGATGCTGAATCATTCGCAATCCAGGAGTTCAAGCAAGAACCAGCGCCTAATAGCCGTGCATTCAACTGGTTTTCACGCATTGGGACATAGGGTATTTCACCTACGTCATTTGGCCAATACATTTGACTCATTACTTCAGTATAACTACGCATTCTAATTCACATCTCCTGTTATTACGGAACTAGCTGCACTTAGATAATATAGGTATGAAAAATTTACAACGGGAATTTAGCCATGGTAATGTCAATAGTAACACGCAACAATATGTCTTCAGGGAGAGCCGAATTTTATACTGAGGAATTTCGTACTGTTCTTGAGACGCACATGGTCTGGTTGAAACAGCACTCCACTACGACTAACCTATCAGTTGATCCGCACATCGCCTATATGTACGAAAACGATTTTCACGGCCTGATGAATCACTTCAATGTGCCGCGAGATTTACATTGGTTGAATATGCGCGTTAATAATCTGTTCTCCCCGTTAGATTACAGTCGAGACCAAACCACGATTAAGCTTGTTGACCCAGAAAATATCTCCCAGTTATATAGCAGATATTGTACAGGCTATAAGAATAGTTGAAAAAGTAAAAAAGCCCATTATATTAGGCAAAAAAAAGGGAGCCGAAGCTCCCTTTTATGCTGTTAACTCAGATGCTGAATCCATTACCCGGCATCTGATATTGCGGTTGATAATAGGCATTGGGTTGTTGTTGAACACCCACCATGGGATAGCCCATGTTGTTGCCACCAAACTGACCATAGGCCATCATCTGGCGTTGTGCCTGTTGTGCAACAGCCTGTTGACGACCCGCTGAACCACCCATTACTTGCGGTGCTCCTGGGGCAACCATCATGCCATTGTTGACCATCATCGTAGGTGCATTAACATCGTACGGATTACAGGACAACGCCATGTTGAACATATTGTTCTGTGGCATCATCTGTGGTTGCTG
>JBLIZM010000203.1:0-7181 GCA_048859855.1 Trichlorobacter sp. | reverse complement strand
AATCGGTCACCGGTGATGGTTGCCTGGGGGATCAGCTCCTGAGCGGTGCTGAATAGGCTGCGAGAACGTGCCGGCTCACTTTGTGTCGTTTTGGTTTTATGCTTCCCCTGCTGCCAGGAGGATATCGCCTGGGCCCCTTTACGTACGGATAGCACCGCTACGACCACAACTACGACTAAGATGATTGCGTAGGTGGCAATGGAGCGACTGCCTCGTGATGGCTGTGACGAGTCGTTATCGAGCAGGTGTTTAAAATCTCGCATGGGCAGGCACTATACGGCACAAACAGGCTAGTGTCAATCTGCGTCCGGCCAGAAACGCTCCTGCAGGACTTCAAGAATCGGTGTTAATGATTTACGGTCAGTGGCACTGATGGTAACGGCCTTATAGCGCTTCTTTGCCTGGGTAACCTTCAGGTAGGTGATGGTATCACGCTTTTTAAGCCCCTCGAGGCGGTCACTCTTATTGAAGACTATCAGTTCGGGTTTACTTTCCAGATCAAGTTCCTTCAGGATGGTTCTGACCTGTTCGATTTGATCGTCAAAGCGGGGATTGGAGATGTCAACAACATGCAGCAGAAGATCCGCGTCCTGTAACTCTTCAAGGGTGGCTTTGAACGCCCCCATCAGGGATGCAGGGAGTGAGCGGATAAATCCAACCGTATCGGTGATGATGACCTCCCGTTCCCTGGGGAGTCTCAATCGTCTGGTGGATGTGTCAAGGGTGGCAAAGAGCAGGTCTTCGGTTAGAACTTCACTTTGGGTTAGGGCATTCAGCAGGGTTGATTTTCCGGCGTTTGTATAGCCAACAATGGAAATAATCGGCACTCCGGCTTTAATCCGGCGTTGGCGTCGTTGCTGGCGATTTGCCGCCATTGTCGCTAATTCTCGTTCAAGCGCGGTGATCCGGTCCCGGATACGGCGGCGGTCGATTTCAAGTTTCGTTTCGCCAGGTCCCCGTCCGCCAATACCTCCCATGAGTCGTGACATCTGTACCCCTCGCCCACTGAGGCGTGGTAGCAGATATTTGAGTTGTGCCAATTCAACCTGTACCTTGCCATCGCGGCTGGCGGCACGCCGAGCAAAGATATCGAGGATCAGTTGACTCCGGTCGATAACTTTTAATTCGGTCATGGCTGAAATAGAACGGACTTGGGCTGGGGTGAGCTCCTGATCAAAAATCAGAATTGTCGCACCATGCTGCAATGCACGGATGACTACCTCCTGGAGGCGTCCTTCACCCATGAGGGTGCGTGGATTCAACTTGCGGGGGAGCTGGATAAAACGATCAATGACTTCGACCATTGAACTTCTTGCCAGTTCTGCCAGCTCCTCCAGTGAGTCTTCAGCATCCTGCCGTTTTCCACCGGCCATGACGGAAATCAAAATTGCATACTCACGGCCGGCCTGGCGTGGCGTTGTTGTCGTTGTTGTCTCAAGTCCTTGTTCCAGCTCATGGATAACGTCACTGCCGTATCCTGGCTCATTGCCGAGTAAAGTCGGTGGGAGGACGGTTACAGACGAGGGGGTGTTCGACAAGTGTGCCAGGTGTACAAGCGGTGAACCACCACGGCCAGGGCCGATTGCGGCAATCAGGTCGAGTCTGAGTAGTTTTAGGTCGGTCAGGTCATCTTCTGTCAGTGGTTCGGCCTGAAGATGGGTATGTACTAACCGGATACCACGCAGTCTTCGGCGGCCGAGCGGGAAGTCTTTTAAGTCAGGGATAAGTAGGGAACGCTCGCTACCGATAATGACATCAATAATACTGCCATGTCGATCAATCAGAAGACCTATCTGGCGTCTGATGTCGAGGGATAGCTCAAGCAAGCGTTGCGCCAGCTCAAGAGTGCACCACTGCTCAACCGGTATCCTGCGTCGGAACAGGCGGTTGACTGCTGCGATCTGGCTCTGACGCAGTCCTGTGAGATTGCCGGTTGCTTCGCTGATGGGAGCCTCCGTCAGATACCGATGACATTATAACCGGCATCGACAAAATGGACCTCACCGGTTACGCCACTGGCAAGATCACTGGCAAGATATAACGCTGCCTTGGCAACTTCATCCTGGGTGATGTTCCGCTGAAGCGGGGCGCGCTCTTCAACGGTTGCGAGAATCTGGTTGAAACCACCAACACCCGCTGCGGCGAGTGTTTTAATCGGACCAGCAGAAATGGCATTTACCCGGATGGCATCGGAACCAAGCCCTGCCGCAAGATAGCGAACTGCTGCCTCGAGCGCCGCTTTGGCGACTCCCATGACATTGTAGTTGGGAAACACCTTGGTGGCACCATAGTAGGTCATAGCGATGGCGGATGCATTGCGTCCGGACATCAGTGGTTGAGCTGCCTTAAGTAAGGCAATTAACGAGTAGGCACTGATATCGAGCGTATTTGAGAATCCCTGCCTGGTTGTCGACAAAATGGACCCTTTGAGTTCATCTTTGTCGGCGAAAGCAACAGAGTGAACTAATGTGTCAATCCCTCCCCAACGGGTGGAAACGGCTTCCATCAACAAGGCTATTTCTTCATCTGACGAGACATTACAGGGTAGTACTTCGGCACCGATGGATTCTGCCAGTGGCGTTACCCGCTTTTGCAGTGCTTCCCCAGTATAGGTTAAGATGATGTTGGCGCCATGCTCATGAAAGAGCCGAGCCACAGACCATGCAATACTTTTCTCGTTGGCAACACCAAGAATGAGAATGTTTTTATCAGTCAACAATGCCATGAAGCTCCTCCGTGGGCTGAGGCGGTTACCCGGAGTATGGGAAACATGTGTGGGTCATGCCGGTTTAGACGTATGCGGTTATCCCCTTTTCCGGTAAGGAGTGGGAACGCAGGGTTTATACCATAGCCGGTTTGAAATGGCAAACACGCAAAAATCGTGAAAAGGTGTCATGTATATGCTATAAACAGAGCTATGCAACGAGTTATACCGATTGAATCACCACTTTTTATCGCAGGTTCGTCAGTCGACGAACTGCCTGACTGGCACGCGATCTTTGGCAACCAGAACCCGCTGGTTCTCGAAATAGGCTGTGGTATCGGCGATTTCGTGGTGGCCATGGCGAGTCGTTCGCCGGAATTGAACTTCATCGCCCTTGACTACTACAACAAAGGCTGCCTGAAAAGCTGCCGCAGAGCTGAGCGGGCAGGGTTGAGTAACGTCAGGATTATCAGGGATGAAGCTCGTTCTTTTATTACGCGCTGTCTCCCCCTTGACAGTCTCAGTGCGGTCTATATTAATTGCCCGGATCCCTGGCCAAAGCGCTATCAGCGCAAACGAAGACTGGTGGGGCCTCAATTTGTACGCTTTCTTACTCCGTACCTTGTTACCGGTGGTGTATTTAGTTTTAGCACCGATTTCGATGATTATGGCATTGATGTCGCAGATATTATGAAGCGTCAGGAAGGGTTTGAAAATATTTTGGCGCCCGATGCGTTTCGTCATGATATCGAAGGGTTTCCCCGGACCAAATACATGCTAAAGTTTATGGCGGAGGGGAAAGATATCTACTTCGTGCAGTACCGCAAGACTCAGACAGGCTAGAGGAGAGATGGTATGAACCCAGAACAGCCCAAGCGGCAGATCAATCTTCTGTTCCCCTTGCCCGGTGCCATGCGCAGCGAGGTTTTGGTGATTGTGCTCTTGCTGTTGGCCTGCTTTGTGGCGGTGGTAGGGACACAATTCGCGATTCTCTATCTTGAGAAATCGATACAAGGGTTTTGGCTGACGGAGTTGATTTTTTTCAACTTGCCGATTCACTTCTGGATTTCCGGGCAGTTTCTTCCGCTATTGTTCATTGTCCTCGGCGTAATTTTCAATATTTGGATGGACCGTCATGAAGTCCGTCGAATGGAGAGTACCATTCGCTTTAGGGCTCCTGGCCGTAAGAGGGGAGAAATCTGATGGGAAGCTCGGTGCAGTTGATTCCATTAGGCATTGTTGCCCTTCTCTTTTTAATCCTGATTCTTTCCGGTCTTAAGGGTAAATTCCTTTCAGCAACCGAATATGGTTTTCAGGGGAGCTATACCGGACGGGTCGGTAGTGGTGCCGCAATCGCATCCAACTGGATGTCAGCGGCGAGTATTCTCGGTTTGGCAGGATTGTTTTACCTTAAGGGATACTATGCCATGGCGTTTGTCATCGGCTGGACCGGTGGGTATATCTTACTGTTGGTGTTGATGGCGACCCAGATTAGGCGTTTTGGTAAATATACCGCACCTGACTTTGTTGGCTTTCGCTACGAATCAGGTTCCGCCCGGACGTTGGTCGCTCTGATATCAATCGCAATTTCCGTTATCTACTGTATTGCACAGTTTCGTGGCATCGCCCTGTTGATGGGGTGGCTGTTTGGGTTAGACTATCACTCAGCAGTTATCAGTGGTGCAGCCTTGCTGGTATTGTTCGTGGTTGTCTCCGGGACGCTGGGAGTAGTTAAAAATCAGCGTCTTCAGTATGTGGTCTTGATTGCGGCTTTTATCATTCCTTTGATGGTTCTCAACTATCGGTTGCATTATTTTTGGCTACTCCCACAATTTGGGTATGGCCAAGCCATAACTACTCTCCAGGAACAATTTGGCTTTTATTGGTCTGAACCGTTTGCCTCAATTTCTCTCTATCGTTGGCTTGCACTCTGCATAACACTGATGTTTGGCACCTGTGGTCTTCCCCATGTTCTGGCTCGTTTCTATCTTGCGCCAAGCATGCGCGATGCACGGTGGGGAGTTGTCTGGGGATTATTTTTTATTTCTTTGATTTACTGGTCCGCACCGGCATATGGGGTGTTGGCACGCCTATTTGATGCCAGGGGCGGTATGGTATTCAAGGCTCCCAACCCGGCAACAGCAGACCTCGTGACCCTGTCGGCTGTTACCCAGGCAGGGCTGCCTCCTATGGTCATAGGTCTGTTGGTGGCAGGAGGTATGGCAGCGGCTTTTTATGCGTCATCAGGCCTGTTGCAGTCTGGTGCGTCCGTGGTCGCCCATGATCTCTACCCCCGGCTGATACGCCGTGATGTTACTGATAGCGAAAAGGTTGCTGTTGCCAAGGGGATGTTCCTGGTCTTGGCCGGGGTGGTGATGCTGCTTACCCTGTCCCAAGAGGGGTTGATTGCCGAGATAGCTGCCGTTGCTTTTGCCTTAGCGGGTAACACACTATTTCCAGCGTTTTTCCTTGGGATTTGGTGGAGTCGTACGAATGCGTACGGGGTGATTGCTGGCATGTTGACTGGTGTCAGCGTATCAGTAGCGTCAGCGCTGTTCGGGAGCAGTATTCCGTTATTAAGCCAACTGTTTCCGTCCACTGCGTCTGCGTTTCTCGGGGCACCGCTCGTTATGCTCGTCATGATTATTGTCTCACTCCTCACAGCGCCGCCTTCGGACACAATTGTCTCATTTCTGGTGAATGATGTCCATGATAGTGGAGTAAAATAACCATGGCACTGTTACTGGCTCAACAGCAAAACGCCGGTACCTGGGAGGGGATTGAGGAGTTCACCGCCAGCTATCGTCAAGCGGTGATTACCCATGCGGCTAATACCTGCCCCGATGCTATGGTTGAATGTTTTGAAAGTGTTGAGGAATATCTTCGTGGGATGCTCAGGGAGCTTGAGCAGATCACCGAGATGTTCGAAAATGGGATGGAACGGATCGACTCGGCGGCAGAGCCAAAGGGGTTACGTCGTTTTGTTGAGGAGTGCTACGAGCAGATTTATCGGCATGCGGTATTATTCCACTCTCCAACTGCTTTTTTCGAAATGTCCACTGCTCTCACCAAACGGTATGCAGAGCGGGTTATAGCGCTGACTCAACAACAAAGCATCGATTCGCTGCCGTCATTTGTTCTACTGGCGCTGGGGCCGGTAGGTCGTCATGAAGCGACTCGCTTCTGTCGCATGCCGTTAGTGCTCGTTGCGGAAAATGGTACTGATGATCGGATGCTGGAGCGTATTGGCGGAACCATTGTCAGTTGGATGCGTGCTAGTGGCACCCCGATAGAAGAGGGGGTCTCACCGCTTAATCGGTTTTGGAGAGGGACTCTGGATGATTGGCGGGAGCGGTTTGAGGCTGCCCTGGCCGGACGTGACCGTGGAACCTATATCGAGTTGTTACGGCTGGCTGATCAGAGTGTGTTAGCCGGTGATAGCGAGTTGGCAGCTTCATTCCAGCAGCTGACCATGACCCAGTTAAATGATCGGGCGATCATAGGGAATCTTGCCAGCCGCAGTCTGATGCTGACAAACGGACTCAGTATGATGGGGAAACTTAAGGTCGAGCGTGGGGGTGCCCACCAAGGACTCTTCCCCCTATTGGACCATGCCTTTCTCCCATTGGCATCGGCCCTATCCGCATTGGCTATTTTGTTTGATCTACGTGATGTTGGAACACCTGAGCGTATTCGGTCATTAGTTCGGATTGGGCGAATGGATGTTGATTTGGCTGAACGGATTCTCCATGCTTGGCAGTGTGTTTCTGAACATCGCCTTCTCCTTGAACAACAAGCAACGATCGGTCAGGACTGTCGGGACATTCTGAATCTTAATCCGATGAATTTGAACGCTATCGAGGAAGATCGGTTGATTAAGGCTCTTGAAACAATCTCTGATCTGCAGCGTTATCTTCAGGTCTGTTGTGGTGGATACCTGTGAGTGTTCATCCGACCATTGCGCTTTCCAGTGGCTCGCTCTTTACGTTGCCACTGGCCCGCTCATTTGAGCTCGCGCGTGATGCTGGTTTTGATAGTGTTGAGTTGATTATTAATCAGGATTTCCAACGGGTAAATCCCGTTAAATTGGTGAAACAGCTCCAGCAGATTATACCGATCTCTTCCATTCACGCACCATTCATGCCGCTTGAGGGGTGGGGCGGTCCGATACAGTCATTGTGTCAGAGCATCGAGCTTGCGGCAGAAACAGGTGTCGGACTTGTCAACTTTCATCCACCGTCCTGGATGGGGATGGAGATTGGATTCTGGCGATGGCTCTACCGTATTCATGATTTTCAGGAACAGGTGGGACTGGATGGGCAGGTGATTGTCACCATTGAAAACATGCCCTGGGTTGGCCGATTTAAGATGAACCCGAATATATTATCGTCAACCCGTGACATGATCGGTTTTATCCGCGACCACAACCTGTTTTTGACCTTTGATACGACCCATATGGGATCCGGCAAGGCAAACT
>JBLIZM010000202.1:0-5760 GCA_048859855.1 Trichlorobacter sp. | reverse complement strand
AGTCTTTAAACGCCTTGGTTATCTGGTTAAATTTGAACCAGATAATCGCCCACGAAAAGACCGAGAACAATATGAGCATCAATAAGACCGCTTTAACAACAAGACCAGTTCCGGTAAAAAAAGTTTCGAGACCCACGATGTAGCCCCTCCATACACAAGGTTATGTAACGTCACACAAAAAAATCTAGTTATGCAACCATCAATAGAGCGCCGGTCTCCGGTCTTGGAGACAAGGGATCTGTGCGCGCCATGCACTCATCGGCTCCCAATCAAGTGCTGCCATGATGGTCTCCGGCTCCTCTGCCCCTTCCGCAAGGACTTCCCCTTGATGATTAACAATCATACTCATTCCAAAGAGATCAAGTTTACCGATACGCCCACAGGCGTTTGCGGCAATGAGGTACAGCTGGTTCTCTATTGCCCGTGCTCGGATCAAGGTCCGCCAATGTTCCTGACGTGGCTTAGGCCATTGAGCTGGAACACAAATTACTTGTGCCCCCTCCAGAGTCAATCTCCGGCACAACTCAGGAAAACGGAGGTCATAGCAGATAATAACCCCGATTCGTCCAACAGAACTATCAACAACGCACCACTGTTCACCAGCCTTGAAGTAGCGGTCCTCCCCCAGCAAGGAAAACAGGTGAATCTTACGGTACGCGGCAATGACCTCACCGCAATCAATGATGTGAGCGGTGTTATACACACGCCCATCCTCGGCATTGACCGGCTGACTCCCTACGATAACCAATTGATACTGACGCGATAGCGCTGCGATTTCATCAAGGAGCACCTGTGTCATTGTCTGGGCAAGTTCTGGAAGGACGCCGTATGCAAAGCCGGTGGACCACATTTCAGGTAACACAATTAAACGGCTACCAGCTTCTGCCGCACGAACCACTGCGGTACGCACAATCGATAGATTGTGATCAACATCTCCCTGGACTATTGTAAACTGTATCGCTGCAGCATTCACACCCATCGTAATAGCTCCTAGCGAGACAATGACGACTGAAGATACGCGGCAATAATGTCGGCATAGACCTCGCGGGGTCTGCTGGTTCCATCACTTGGCGCAACCATGCCTTCATGCTCCATCGTTTCAATAATACGGGCTGCCCGGTTATAGCCAATCCGTAGCCTGCGCTGAACCATTGAAATGCTGGCTTGCCGTGACTCTAAAACAACCCGCAACGCATCTTCCCAACGCTCATCAAGTTCATCTTCATCACCGGCACTAGCGCGATCATCACCATCCCGCATTGCCAGAATTGTTGGATCATAAACCGGCTTACCCTGACGCTTCAGGAAGTCAACTACTCGCTGTACTTCCGCATCGGAAACAAACGCACCATGAATCCGCTGCAAGCGCGCAGTACCCGGCGGCATATACAACATGTCCCCCATCCCTAAGAGGCTCTCTGCACCATTGCAGTCGAGAATAGTACGGGAGTCCACTTTTGATGACACCTGGAAAGAAATCCGTGAAGGAAGATTCGCCTTAATAAGCCCTGTGATAACATCAACTGAAGGCCGCTGGGTTGCTAAAATCAAATGGATCCCTGCCGCTCGTGCTTTTTGAGCCAGCCGGGCAATATGTTCCTCAATTTCCCTGCCGGCCACCATCATAAGGTCTGCAAACTCATCGACGACGACAACCAGATACGGCAGATGCCCATGCTCGAGTTCCTGCGTGTCCATGTCGTCATCCACCACAAACGGCAATGGCTCATCCGGAGCATCCGGGCTCTCTCCCTCCAAAGCTGCCTGAATTTCTTCAGAGGAAACAGCTGCCTCACTCTCCTGTTCTGCCTCCAGTGCCAGCTTTTTATTGTAGGATTCAATATTACGAACCGCTTTGTCTGCCATCAGGCGGTAGCGTCGCTCCATCTCATTAACAGCCCACTTCAGTGCCAGCGATGCCTTCTTGGGCTCAGTCACCACAGGGAGCAGCAGGTGGGGAATCCCCTCATACATTGAGAATTCGAGCATTTTCGGATCAACGAGGATAAACCGTACATCCCGGGGAGTTGCCGTGTAAAGCAGGGAAAGGATCATGGTGTTAACCGAAACCGATTTACCTGACCCCGTTGAGCCTGCAACCAACAGGTGAGGGGCCTTTGCCAAATCAGTGATAGACGGCAGACCGGCAATATCTTTACCCAAAACCAAAGGAAGTCGCATTCTGCTGTGAAGAAAATCCTCACAGGTAAAAATTTCTCGTAAGGCAACCGTCTCCCGATCGCGATTCGGGACTTCAATCCCCACGACACCCTTACCAGGGATTGGCGCAACAATACGAATGGAGAGCGCCTGTAACGCCATAGTGAGGTCATCTGCAAGCCCAGCAATTCGACTGATTTTGATTCCTGGCGCTGGTGAAAACTCGTACATCGTGATAACCGGCCCCGGACATATTTCCTTCACCTGACCATCAATTCCAAAATCAAGGAGCTTCTTCTCCAAAAGACGCGCATTCATTTCGAGCAAGTCACGATCAACCCGACGCTCAGCCGTCGCAGGAGCATCAAGCAGCGAAAGTGGTGGCGTAGAAAAACCATCTTCCTGCTTGATAAAGTCAAACGCCTCCTGAACAAGGCCAGCCTTACTCTGTTCCTTTTTCCGTTCGCGCTTCACTGATGCGAGCGTTCCGCCAAGAGTAGCTGCCGCTGTCTTAATAACCGGACCGGAAGGAGCTGGCGGCTCTTTGCCTGTGGCCTTCGCCTGCTCACGTCTTTTTTCTTCACGTTCAAAACCGGCACGCTCCCTACGGGCAGCCCAACGATTTTTTATGCTTTCAAGCCACCAAGAGAGGAACAGCACAAAGGAAAACCCTGACAGGACCATAATTGAAGCAGCAAGGAGCGGCAAAAGAACTAAGAGTGCGCCAAAAGCGTTCAGGCTGCCCCGTAGCACCTGTACAATACCCCGCCCCACAAGGCCACCCGTCGGAACCTGCTGTCCCAAAAGTGACGTTGAATCGATATTAAACGCAAAAAGTGACGCCAGTGACAGCACAAGACCAATAAACGCAATAACCTTATAAGCCCGTATCCGAGGTTCTTTGAAGCGCAACAGATTGTACGCCAGGAACAGAAGTGCCGCAGGAATCAAATAGGAGGCTAAGCCGAACAGCATAAAGAAGAGATCAGCAAGCTGTGCCCCAAACCGTCCACCAAGATTATGTACACCCCCATCCGTTGACCAACTGTTCAAAGTCTGGTCCGCAGAACTGAAGCTCAAAAAAGCCAGTAGGGTAAAAAGACCCGCGACACCAACGGCAAGTCCTTGGAGTTCTTTTTTCAGCTTTTCTTTACGAGCAGGATCCACGCGCCGACTACCTCACCACACAGTTAATCATAAAATCAGGTGGATTCATAATTGCCTTCTTGACAGAACAAAGCTCAGCTGCCCGTACAATCGCCTTATGATACCGTTCCGGAAAATCAGGAGGGACCTGAATGGTAATAGTCACCATGCTCACACGGCGCTTACCATGGGAATCCTCCTCGAACGAAATCTCTTGCACCAACGAAACCTGCTCCGTTGGGATATTTCTAGCATTGCAGAACTCCAGAACATAAATTCCGGCACAGGTCCCCATTGCACCTAGAAAATACGCAAACGGCGAGGGTGCCTCACCCGGAGTACCATCTGCTTGAGGTTGATCCGTGAGCATTGACAATCCATCAGGGAATGTCGCTGAGACCTTCTGCCCACCATCAAAGGAAATAGCTATTTTCATTTCGCCGGCTCCGCTGCAGGCTTGGCCGGTTCAGCAGCTACCGATTTCTTAACCGGCCGCTCAATCTCCATCATAGAGACCATTTCCTCAAACTGCTGCATATAGAGCTCGGAGTCGCCCGTCTCGCGGAACAACCAATCTTGAGTCCGCTTATTGAACGCACGCTTAATACCCTCAAGGGTCTTAAACTTAACTTCGATTTTCGGGTTCAGGTTTGCCTTGGCCGCATTGAAGTCAGGATACTGAAGACTGAACAAAGGCTCATATGAAAGCTGAACTGACATCGGTTTTTTGATAAAGTTCGGATACTCCCAAAGAATATTCCCCTTGGCGTCAAGCACCTGCGCCGTCATAATCAGCATATTATAGTCGGCATCAAGATAATTAAAGAACGTGTCGGAATACACCCGATCCCGCTTGGTTATTCCACTGATAACAACAACCATAACTGCGTCGACACTGTTTTTCTTTATTAGATCGGCAATTGCATCTTGTTTCCAAAAGTATTTATTATACTGGATGGATGCATCATCACGCCGTTCACGACGGGCAAGAATGCTGGTAAATACCGCTTTAGGATCACTGTCAAGCTGAAGCACCGTATAAAAGCTGTTCTTTTTCTTGAGCAGCGTTGCTAGGCTCCGCTCATAAGTCCGATTCGTGTTCATCAACAAGGTAAAAAGTTCTTCTTTTTGAGGATGTCGGACATCAGACTCGGTATCAATCATCACCGGCACAACACCCAACACCTTGACATTCTCTGCGAGCGTCTCCTGTGGAACATTGTAAAAATTATGTGCACACCCGTTAACTGACATCATCATAAAGAGTCCCGTCAGCAGGACTATCATTTTCTTCATACTGGTCCCCCCATCTCACATGAGCGTTAATCTGGCAAATCGAAATGGTAAAACTATATCAGATGCACCTGTCATTGGCTATAGATAACCTTTATGCTCAATCGATTTGGACATTGACTCTTTTGTCAGCTTGACGTATGAATAACTGACCTGCTTATCAAGAGTGGTGGAGGGAAAAGGCCCTATGAAACCACAGCAACCGGTCTACGGGACGTCAGGTGCTAAATCCTGCCAGATGGCACAGATGAGCGAGGCCCTTGCCTGTAGTACCCTACCTGCAAGCGTCGGCTCTCTCCCCTTTGGGAGGGGGCTGTTTTTGTTTCAGAAAGGTATGGCATGTCGGTAGGCATCGTTACAGAACAACAGATAACATTTGACCGGGGAATTCGCCTTGAAAGCGGCCGAATTCTAGCACCGGTGACGATTGTCTACGAAACCTACGGCACACTCAATGCCGACCGGTCCAATGCGATATTGGTCGAACATGCCTGGACCGGTGATGCACATCTTGCAGGAAGACGCTCCGACGACGACACCAAGCTCGGCTGGTGGGATGCCATCGTGGGGCCGGGCAGACTCTTTGATACAAATCGTTACTTTGTCATCTGCTCAAATGTCATCGGATCCTGCTGTGGATCAACCGGACCCTCCTCAATCAATCCCCGTACCGGCAGACGCTACAACCTTTCTTTCCCAGTTGTTACCATCCGCGACATGGTACAGGCACAACGCCTTTTAATTGACCATTTAGGCATAGACCGCTTGTTAACCGTCATGGGAGGAAGCATGGGAGGGATGCAGGCGCTTGAATGGGCGACCCAATATCCTGACCGCGTTGCATCAGTTATCGCCCTAGCAACAACACCCGCACCCTCACCACAAGCAATTGCGATGAACGCCGTTGCCCGCTGGGCTATTTACAATGACCCTGCCTGGAAAAAAGGGGAATACAAGCATAACCCAAAAGACGGACTCGCCTTGGCACGGGGGATTGGGCACATTACTTTTTTATCTGACGAGTCTATGCGGGGCAAGTTCGACCGCCGATTCTCAGCAAAAGATGGCTACTTCGATTTTTTCGGCCAGTTTGAGGTAGAGCGCTATCTAAGTTACAACGGCTACAACTTCGTCGGGCGCTTTGACGCAAACTCTTTTTTG
>JBLIZM010000201.1:0-12340 GCA_048859855.1 Trichlorobacter sp. | reverse complement strand
TCGGAGGGTAGAAACCTGGAATCAGGCCAACCAAGTTGGAAACCAGAATAAAGATTGCAAGGGTAGCAATCAGTGGGAAGAACGGCCGGCCGTGCTCGCCCATGGTGTCAACAATCATGGTTTCGATGCCATCTACGACGACTTCCATGAAGTTCTGCATACCGCTGGGAATGACCTTCAGTGCGCTTGTCGCCAGCAGAGACACTATCATCATGAATATAATGACAGCCCAAGTATAAACAACCGCGCTGGCTGATGCATCTGATATGTGCAACAGGGCCTGCAGCTTGGTGCTTAAAAACTGTAGGAATAGCAACGGATGGACCATAGACTCATTCTCCTTTTCGGAACGCTGCGTATAACGTGAACAATGTAATTACAATAACGATACAGGAAAGCCCGATTAGAAGTCCCGGTATCGAAAAGGTTCCTTGTGCAATGATGGCCGTTAGTATCAGAGCGGTTACGCTTAGTCTGAGTACGAAGCGAAATGCAGCACCAGTGGTACTCACAGGGTACTGGGTTTCAAGCATTCGGCTCAATGCCCGGCGTTGCCAGACAAAATTTAAAATCGCAATTGAGCCGCCAATAAGAATACTTGCGGCCATTACTTGATCGCGTACGATATAACTGCCAATGGTTATACTAATTAGTAGCGCTACGCTACTCTGTACAATTCTACTCAGTAGGTTAGAGTCACTCGGAGTCATGCTTGTTGAGCTTGGCTACTTCCTTGCCGGTAATAATGAACACGTTCTTAAAGGCAGCTGCAATGCCAATACCGAGGAAAATCCAGAAAAACCATGGTGTTGTGCCAAGCCATTCGTCAAGCTTTAAACCAAACCACACGCCTATGGCGATGGCGAGTACCACTGAGATTCCCATGCTGGAAACGACACTAAGGTTACGGAATACTTCGCGAAGCTCACCCATTCCTGTATCCTTCCGCCACAGGCTACCTCAAAAACCTATTTTGTCTACCATAGAAACCAGACTGCTGTCAATTGCAATCGTGGTTATGCCAGTTGTTTGAAACAGTCATATGCAGCGGTAATCGTGGCTTCTATATCTTCAGGGGTGTGTGCGATCGACATGAATGCCGTTTCAAACTGTGACGGCGCAAGATAGATTCCACGCTCCAACATTAGTCCAAAAAAGTGAGCAAAGGCCTTGGTGTCACTGGTTGACGCCGAATCCCAATCGATGACGCGGTTTGGGGTAAAGAAGCTGCAGAACATGCTGCCGACCCGGGTGCTATAGATTGGGTAACCTGCCCGCTGGGCGGCATCCTGAAGTCCGGCGGCCAGATGGGCGGAGGAAGCCTCGAGGCGTTCATAGAATCCTGGCTGTTTTAAGGCGCGTAATGTCTCAATTCCCGCTGTCATTGCTAAAGGGTTCCCGGAAAGAGTACCGGCCTGATAGACGCCGCCGGAGGGCGAAAGGCAGCTCATAATGGCTCGTGAACCACCAAAGGCGCCAACCGGCAGGCCGCCACCGATGATTTTGCCTAATGTTGTCATATCTGGTGTTACACCAAAGCGTTCCTGAGCGCTACCGTAGGCCACCCGAAAACCAGACATGACCTCATCGAAAATCAAAACTATTTCCTCGCGGGTGCAGAGCTCTCTGAGCCCCTCAAGGAATCCAGGTTCCGGAGGGACGGTTCCCATGTTCCCGGCAACCGGCTCGAGGATAATACAGGCAATCTGGCCGCTATTCTCCTTGACGAGTTGTTCTACAGAGGAAAGCGAGTTATAGGTGGCGGTCAAGGTGTGTTTGGCAAAGTCAGCCGGTACACCTGGAGAGTCGGGGACGCCAAAAGTGGCGGCACCTGAGCCTGCTTTGACCAGTAGGGCGTCAGCATGCCCGTGGTAGCAGCCAGAAAACTTGAGAATCTTGTCACGGCCGGTATAGCCCCGCGCCAAGCGGATCGCGCTCATAGTCGCTTCGGTTCCGGAACTTACCATGCGAACCATTTCTATTGAAGGAACAGCTTCGACAACCAGTTCAGCCAATTGGATTTCTAACTCAGTAGGTGCACCAAAGCTTGAGCCCTTCTCCATGCAGGCCTGAACTGCCTGAACCACAGGGGCTGGGCAGTGGCCAAGAATCATTGGCCCCCAAGAACCAACATAGTCGATATACCGATTGTCATCCTCGTCAAAAATATAGGCACCACTTGCCCGCTTGATGAAAACCGGCTCAAGACCAACCGATTTAAAAGCGCGGACGGGGCTGTTTACACCACCGGGAATAAGCTTGGAAGCACGGGTAAATAAAGCGTGGGATCGCGTATGGTTCATGAGAGGAGGCTCCTTGTTTGTTTCGTATTGTTGCCATATAGTTGTAACGTTTGAATAGCAGGTTTGTCAATCCGCAAGCAGGTAAAATTTGACCAAATAAAAAAACTGAATAGTTTGTGCGTGAATTGGGTAAAAAAGTGTGAAAACAAATTGTTAATGTGTTATAACAATTTTGGAATGCCTTGGAAAAATAGGGAAAAAGTGCTTGACAACTATGCACTATTTGGCATACGTTTGCATCGTTTTGTATACAGTATACGTGGATTGCGCAGATTAAGAATTGCTGGGAGGAGAGTATATGCTTGGAGCGTATCTGCCCATTATCCTGCTGATGCTTGTCGCATTGGCATTCGGGCTCGGGTCTGTAGTTGTTTCCTCAATTGTTGGCCAGAAGAAGCGGACAGCACTGAAGCTTGCCCCGTATGAGTGCGGGTGTGAGCCTATTGGTACAGCGCGTGAGCGGTTTTCGATCAAGTTCTACCTGATCGCAATGCTGTTCATCCTGTTTGATATTGAAGCTGTCTTCCTGTATCCATGGGCAATCCTCTATAAAAAGCTCGGTCTCTTCGGACTCGTTGAGATGGGGCTTTTCATTGTGATCCTCTTCGTTGGGTATATCTATGTCTGGAAAAAAGGAGCACTGGAATGGGAGTAAATCAACCGCTCGGTGGTAACGTAACGGTTACTTCCCTTGACAAGCTGGTCAACTGGGTCAGAAAGTCCTCGATTTGGCCAATGACCTTCGGTTTGGCATGTTGCGCTATTGAGATGATGGCAACCGGTGCATCGTCGCACGACCTCGACCGTTTCGGTATTATTTTCCGTGCATCGCCACGTCAGGCTGACTGTATCATTATTGCTGGTACGGTTACCAAGAAGATGTTGCCGGTTATTCAAACCGTATATGAGCAGATGCCGGAGCCGAAGTGGGTTATTGCCATGGGCGCTTGCGCATGCTCGGGTGGCGTATTCGATACTTACAGTGTTCTGCAGGGTATTGATGAGGCGCTTCCTGTTGACGTCTACATCCCTGGTTGCCCTCCGCGGCCAGAGGCACTGCTGTATGGTATTATGAAGCTCCAGGACAAGATCATGAAGGAAAACAACTCCTTCGGCTCGGCCTTCGGCCTTGGTGAGCGTGTTTCTACCATCTAATACATTCTACGAACGGAAAAGGTTTTGACGCTATGGCAGACACTAATCGAGCCGTTGAGAAATTACAGGAAAAGCTTGGTTCCTCCATCATTGAGGTGAAGGAAGACCGTGGCGATTTCATCGTTACGGTTAAAAAAGAAGACATCATCGCCGTCCTGTCACTGTTGAAGTATGAGTGCAAATTCGACATGATGACCGATGTCACGGCAATTGACTATCTCGGTTGCGAAGGTGACCGCTTCATGATGGTCTATCAGCTTACTTCGGTACCATTTAAAGATCGTCTGCGGGTTAAGGCACCGGTTTCTGAGTCCGCCTGCTCGATCGACAGTGCCACTCAGGTCTACGGCTCAGCCAACTGGCTTGAGCGAGAGGTGTTTGACCTCTTTGGTATCTGTTTCGAGAAGCACCCGGACCTGCGTCGTATTCTGATGACGCCGGATTGGGAGGGGTATCCGCTGCGTAAGGATTATCCGCTGCAGGGACCTGGTCGCGAGCCGTACAAGGGCCGCCTTTCTTAATACGTTACCAATAACGAACTTACGAGCAGACGAGGCAACTATATGGCTAACACAGAGATTATGACCGTTAACATGGGGCCGCAGCACCCGAGTACCCACGGGGTTCTCCGGCTCCTGATTGAGCTTGATGGCGAGACAATTGTTAAGATTGATCCGGATATTGGCTACCTGCACCGTGGTGTTGAGAAGCTTTCGGAGCATCGTACTTATCATCAGACCTTGCCGCTGACCGACCGTCTCGACTACCTTGCGCCGATGAGTAACAACCTCGGCTATATCCTGACTGTTGAGAAATTGTTAGGTGTTGAGGTTCCTGAGCGTGCTCAGACCATTCGTATCGTTATGGCGGAGCTGGCACGTCTTCAGTCACACTTAGTCTGGCTGGCATGTCATGCGTTGGACATTGGCGCTATGACGGTATTCCTTTATTGCTTCCGTGAGCGTGAAGTTATTATGGATGTCTATGAGATGATTTCCGGTGCTCGGATGACATCAAACTTCTTCCGCGCAGGTGGATTAAGCATGGATGTCCCTGAGGGATTCGAAAAGATGGTTCGTGACTTTGTTGCGACTATTCCGGGACATATCGAAACCTATGAGGGGCTGCTCACCAATAACCCGATTTGGCGTAAGCGTACGATCGGCAATGGTGTAATCTCGGCAGAGGATGCAACAGATATCGGCATCACCGGTCCGGCACTGCGTGGATCTGGCGTAGATTTTGACCTCCGTCGTGATATCCCCTACGCTGGCTATGAAAACTATTCATTTGATGTCCCAACCGGTAAGGCTTGTGACACATTTGATCGGTACAAGGTTCGATTGGTTGAAATGCTAGAGTCCTGCAAAATCATCAACCAGGCGCTCGACCGTCTTGCACCAGGTCCTGTTCTGGCAGATGCTCCACAGATTTGCTACCCACCAAAAGAGTCTGTTTACAACAGCATCGAGGGCTTGATCCATCACTTTAAGATTGCAAGTGAAGGGTATCCGGTACCTGAGGGTGAGGCATATGTAGGTATTGAGGCACCAAAAGGTGAGCTCGGCTATTACATAGTCAGTGATGGCAGTGGCAAGCCGTACCGTATGCGTATTCGGCCGCCATCATTCGTTAACCTGCAGGCAATTGATAAAATGGCCCGTGGGACAATGATTGCAGACCTTGTTGCTGTCATCGGTACACTTGACATCGTTCTTGGTGAAATTGACCGCTAAACCGATACCATAATGGGAGGCCGCAGATGACCGAAGCGGTTGCAACGCAAGAGATACAAGAAGAAGTAGAAGAGATAATCGACTTAGCACGTGCTGAGGAAGTTATCGAACGATATAAAGATATCCCCGGAAACCTGATGCCAGTTCTGCAGGGCATTCAGGATTCATATGGGTATGTCCCGCGTCCCTGTGTTGATCTTGTCGCTGAGAGACTGAATGTCTATCCCAGCCAGATTTATGGGGTTCTTACCTTCTATGCCCAGTTCCACTTGAAACCACGTGGAAAATTCATTATCCGGGTCTGCATGGGTACCGCCTGCCACGTTCTTGGTGCAGAGCGTATCAAAGAGACCTTCTACGAGCGTATCGGTATCGGCCATGCCGAAACAACCGAAGACCGCCGATTCACTTTTGAGCTGGTTGCCTGCCTTGGTGCGTGTGGTATGGCGCCACTGGCAATGGTCAATGATGAGACCTACGGCAAAATGACCGTTCAAAAGGTAGATGAAATCGTAAAAGAATACGCTTCTCTTCCGATTAATTAGGTAACGAGAGTCAGGGGATAGAACACATGGCTGAAGCTATCAAAATTTTGATTTGCCAAGGAACAGGCGGTATCTCGGCAGGCGCTAAGAAGGTTGAGGCTGAATTCAACCGTATTTTAGCTGAGAAGGGTATCGATGCAACGGTCGGAAAGCGGTGTGACATCGTCAAAACTGGGTGTCGTGGTCTGTGTGCCAACGACGTTCTAGTCGACATCGTTGATGAGCGTGGTTGCACGACATACGACTTTGTTCAGCCCGAAGAGGTAGCCAAATTAATCGATGAGCACATTGTTGAAGGTGCTCCGGTTGAGAAGCGTAAGGCTAAGCCTTACTATAATCAATTCGTCGACGCCCAGAGCCGTATCGTTATGTCCGGGTGTGGCCAGATTGATGCCGAATCAATTGATGCTTATTTAGAGCATGATGGTTTTAAGGCAATTAAAAAATGTATTAGCGATATGACCCCGGCAGAGGTTGTTGAAGAAGTCAAGAAATCTGGACTTCGTGGCCGTGGGGGCGGTGGTTTCCCTACTGGCCTAAAGTGGTCATTCTGTGCTGCTTCGCCAGGTAATCATAAGTACATTATTTGTAACGCTGACGAGGGGGATCCAGGTGCATTTATGGACCGGTCAATCCTTGAGGGCGACCCGTACTGTCTGATTGAAGGCATGATGATTGCTGGATATGCAATTGGAGCAGACTTTGGATATGTCTATGTCCGTGCTGAGTATCCGCTTGCAATTGACCGTCTTCAGAAGGCAATCGATACCTGCTATGAAAAGGGCTACCTTGGCGATAATTGCATGGGGCTTGGATTCAAGTATGACATGCGTATTAAAAAGGGTGCAGGTGCTTTCGTATGCGGTGAAGAGACTGCATTGATGGCATCAATTGAGGGTGAGCGTGGTATGCCGCGTCCTCGTCCGCCATTCCCGGCTGTTAAGGGACTTTGGCAGAACCCGTCAAACATTAACAACGTTGAGACGTTTGCAAACGTCCGCCATATCATTAACAACGGATCTGAGTGGTATGCAAATATTGGTACCGATACAACTAAGGGTACGAAGATCTTTGCTGTAACTGGCAAGGTTAAGCACACTGGTCTGGTCGAAGTACCGGCAGGTATGACTGTCCGCTCCGTTATTTATGATGTTTGTGGCGGCATTCTGAACAACCGTAAGTTTAAAGCAGTTCAGGCTGGTGGCCCATCAGGTGGTTGTATTCCGGGTGAGATTCTCGATACACCTGTTGACTATGACTCGCTGATCAAGGCTGGTGCGATGATGGGATCTGGTGGTCTGGTTGTTATGGACGAAACGACCTGTATGGTCGACGTCTCTAAATTCTTCCTGACCTTTACCCGGATGGAATCGTGTGGGAAGTGTGTCCCTTGTCGTATTGGTCTGAAGGCAATGCTTGATATTCTGATTAGAATTACTGAGGGGAATGGACGTGAAGGGGATATTGATACTCTGATTGACCTTGGTACGACCATTAAGCAGGCATCACTTTGTGGTCTTGGTCAAACAGCACCAAACCCGGTTCTCTCAACACTCAGATATTTCCGAAACGAGTACGAGGCACACATCTACGATAAGCGTTGCCCGTCCAACTCCTGTAAAGAACTGCTACTTTGGCAGGTTGTAGAAGATAAGTGCGTTAAGTGCGGTGCTTGTAAAAAGGCCTGCCCTGTTGACGCCATTGTCTGGGAGAAGGGTGAAATCGCGTATCTTGACAAGGAAAAGTGTACCAAGTGTAAGTCCTGTTACGATGCATGCCGTTTTATGGCGATTGAATAGGTCAGGTTATTACAACAAACGCAAACGAGGTCGAGATGGTCACGCTTACGATAGATACCAAGCAAGTAACCGTAAAGAAGGATGCAACAATCTATGAGGCTGCGAAAGCGGCAGGGATTAGCATTCCTATTCTGTGCCACGACAAAAAACTGAAACCATTCGGTGCATGCCGTATGTGTCTGGTTGAAGTCGAGCAGATGAAGGGACGATTGATTCCTGCCTGTACGACGCCAGTTACCGAAGGAATGATTGTTCAGACAGCTACCGACCCTGTTATCAAGGCGCGGAAGCTGGTACTTGAGCTGTTGTTGCTTAATCACCCACTTGACTGCCCCGTATGTGACAAGGGTGGTGACTGTGAGCTTCAGAACCTGTCATACGATTATAAGGTTAACGTTAACCGCCTTGCTGATGAGAAGTTTCAGCACGAGATTGACTATAATAACCCATTAATTGAGCGCGATCAGAACCGTTGTGTTCTTTGTGGTAAGTGTGTACGGATCTGTGACGAAATAGTCGCACGTGGCGCATTAACATTCATGAACCGCGGTATCGAAACTAAAATTGGTACTGAGTTCGACGGACCACTTAATTGTGAATTCTGTGGATCATGTATCTCAGTTTGTCCGGTAGGTGCGCTGCTTGCCCGTCCGTTCAAATTCAAGTCACGCTTCTGGGCTCTCACCAAGAAAACTTCCGTCTGTGGCTATTGTGGCACAGGCTGCTCAGTAACGCTCGGTGTTAAGGACAACAAGGTCTTGACAACCATTTATGATGAAGACCAAGGATTCCATAATGGTCAGCTGTGTGTACGTGGTCGCTTTGGCTATCAGTACATTAGTTCTCCAAAACGATTAACCACTCCGTTGATTCGTAAGGATGGAGAACTGGTTGAGGCGAGCTGGGATGAAGCACTTACGCTGGTTACGGCAAAGCTTTCAGCCGCTGGTGCACAGGCAGCAGCTATTGCAACACCACGTATGACCAATGAAGAGCTTGTTCTACTGAAAAACCTCATGACCAAGCAGATTGGTACGGCGAATATCGACCATTCCGCAGGGTATGGCCACAAAGCTGTATCAGTTGGTATGGCCAAAAGCTTCGGTGTTGCAGCTTCTACTGCCGCAATAACTGATATCCAGAAAGCCAAGATGATTTTTGCCGTAAAAACCGATGTATATGAAACACATCCGGTTGTTGGTTTTGAAATCAACATGGCTGTAAAGAATCGTGGGATCGCACTGAATATTGTATCTGATAAGCGTGGTAAGTTATCGCGCCTGCCGGGTGCTCAGCTTACGGTTAATAAGCCGGGAAGCGATGTCCTTCTGTTGAACGCAATCGCTAAAGTTATCATTGACGAAAACTTAGCAAAAACAACGGTCCCAGCAGACTTCGCAGCTGGAGTCGCAGCGGCAACACCAGAGGCTGCTGCTGTACAAACCGGTGTTGACGCAGAGTCAATTAAATCGCTGGCTCGTGGGCTCGCAGCATCTGAAAATGTTGTCTTCCTGTTCACGGCAGGTCTTGCCTATCCTGAGTCAAATGACCAGCTCGCACATGCTGTCAGTAACCTGGCAATTCTAACTGGCAACTTCGGTCGTGAAGGTGCTGGTGTGCTTGCCCTACAAGAGAAAAACAACAGTCAGGGTGCAATTGATACAGGATTTGTTCCAGCAGCTGGAGGGAAGGACGCACAGCAAATTCTCTCTGGATGTGTTGATGGTTCAGTCTCTGCATTGTTAATCGCTGGTGAGAATCCTGTCGTGTCATATCCGGGCAGTGCTAATGTTGCTAAAGCGCTCGAAGCAGTTGATTTCTTAGTAGTGGCAGAGCTGTTCATGACTGAGACTGCTCAGATGGCAGATGTTGTCCTGCCAGTTTGCTCATACGCTGAAAAGGAAGGCACTTTCACTGCTACTGACCGTCGCGTACAAAAAGTTCAGCCAGCAGTTAAGCCAGTTGGCATGAGCCGCTCAGAGTTCGCGGTATACACTGACCTTATTGTCCGCCTTGGCGGAGAGACAGTAGGTAGCCAGGCAGAAGTATTCGAAACAATAGACACATATAAGGGTATTAACTACTCGTCAATTGGAGTTGATGGATGTTTTGCACAGAGTGCACTTACACCAACCCTGATTGTCCCCGTTGCACAACCAGTAGTTGCAACTGATGGCAAGTTTGCCTTAGTTACTGGGGCAGCTCTATACCACTGCGGGACCATGTCGCAGTTCGGAGAGGGGACCGTTGCCGTTTGCGCAGACCCATATGTTGAATTGTCTCGCGAAGATGCTGCTGCACTGAAAATTGCTGATAATGACCAAGTAAAGGTTACATCGGCTCAAGGAACCGTTACAGTGACTGCGCGGGTGTCAAACCGGATGCAGCAAGGTGTTGTTTTTGCACCGTATCACTTTAGCGCCGCACCGGTACAGGGGCTGACAACTGGCTCCGCGGTAACGGCAGTAACGATAGCCAAGTAACGTAACGAATCTAACGCTACCAGAGAAGGAAGAGGGACCGATGGGAATCGAGATTCTAGGACTACCGTTGTTTTACTACATTGCCATGGTGGCAAAAGTACTCGTAGCTTTCCTGTTTGTAGTACTGACTGTTGCCTATGCGACCTACGCAGAGCGTAAGATCATTGGTCATATGCAGGTGCGTGTTGGACCGAACCGTGTTGGTCCTATGGGTCTGCTGCAGCCAATTGCTGACGGTCTCAAACTTTTCTTTAAGGAAGAGATAGTTCCGTCACAGGCAAGTACCTTTGCCTTTTTGGTCGCACCGCTTGTTGCCCTTATCCCGGCGTTCTTAACTTTTGCAGTTATCCCGTTTGGTGGAACTGTAGAGGTTATGGGATACAAAGTGCCACTGCAAATAGCCGGCTACTATGACACAGCACTTGGCAAGGTATTCGACCTGAATGTCGGCATCCTTTACATACTCGCGATGTCATCCCTTGGCGTCTACGGTATTGTTCTTGCTGGCTGGGCTTCAAACAGTAAGTACTCACTACTTGGTGGTCTACGTTCAACAGCACAGATGATTTCTTATGAACTGGCTGCTGGTATGGCAATCATTCCTGTATTCATGATTGTCGGATCACTGTCCTTAACGGAAATCGTTTCAGCACAGGCTGGTGGCAAATGGTTCATCTGGAGCAGTCCGATGACCTTTGTTGCTGGTGTTGTCTTCTATATTTGTACACTTGCTGAAATCAACCGTACACCGTTCGACCTTCCTGAAGCTGAGTCGGAGCTGGTCTCTGGTTTCTGTACGGAATATTCATCGATGAAGTATGCAATGTTCTTTATGGCTGAGTATGCTAACCTGGTAACGGTTAGTGCCATGATGGTTACACTGTTCCTCGGTGGATGGCACGGCCCAATGAGCCAGCAGATTGTTTGGCTTTCACCAATTTATTTCATCATTAAAGTGTATTTCCTGATGTTCCTGGCTATGTGGATCCGGGCAACGGTTCCCCGTTACCGCTACGACCAACTGATGTATATCGGTTGGAAGGTGCTGCTGCCGACTACCCTTGTTCTAATCGTACTGACCGGTGTGGCAGGTTACCTCGGTTTCAATACGTTCTTTGGATAGTCAACAACGAGAACCGTAACGTACTCTAAGATATAAAAAGGATATACGTCATGCCGAACCCGTTTACCCCGATAATCCAAGGAATGCAGATTACTCTGAAGCATCTATTCAAGAAGCCGATTACTCTTATGTATCCAGAGGAGCGGCCGAAGGTTGCTGAACGCTTCCGTGGACTGCATGCACTGAAAGTGTCTCATGATAAGGCAAAGTGTGTTGCGTGCTACCTCTGCCCGACCGTCTGCCCAGCTAAATGTATAACAGTCGAAGCTGGCGAGGATGCGAACCACGAAAAGTATGCGGCTAAGTATGAGATTGACATGCTGCGCTGTATCTTCTGCGGCTACTGCGTTGAAGCCTGCCCGGTTGATGCGCTGAAGATGACAGGTGAGTTTGAACTCGCAAACTACCGCCGCGAAGATTTCGTTTTCACCAAAGAACGACTTCAAGAAAAGAACTAAAGGAGCGCTGTACATGGACATCTCAACTGTCTTTTTTGCCCTCGTCACTGTAGTGGCCATCGTCTCGGCCCTATTGGTTGTGACTTGCAAGAACCCGATCAACAGTGCGCTCTCACTGGTTATGACGTTCTTCTGTCTGGCAACCTACTACGTTATGCTGAATGCTCCATTCATGGCGGCTGTTCAGGTTATCGTATACGCCGGTGCGATCATGGTTCTGATAGTTTTCACAATCATGCTGCTCAACATCCGGATCGATGCCAACAAGAAAAGCGCGCATCAGGTAGCGCTTGGTGGTGCAACCGGAATCGTTACGCTACTGTTGATTGGCCTGTTCCTGATTCGTGGCAAGATCATCCAGCCGGTCGGCGATATCACTGCTGACGTGATTAACAAGGTTGGTCACACCGAGCTGATCGGTAAGGCCATGTTCTCAGACTTCCTGCTTCCGTTCGAGGTAACCTCTATTCTGCTCTTGGTTGCCATCATCGGTGCGGTTATTCTGGCAAAGAAAAAACTTTCCTAGGGGTGCCGATACCATGAATACTCTGAGCAACTATCTAATCATCAGTGCCGTGTTATTCTCGATCGGCACAATTGGGGTCCTGACCCGCAAAAATGCCATCGTTGTCTTTATGTGCATCGAGCTTATGCTCAACGCGGTCAACCTGACGTTTGTCGCTTTTTCCCGCCATCTGGGGAATCTTGACGGGCAGATTTTCGTCTTCTTCATTATGA
>JBLIZM010000200.1:0-7842 GCA_048859855.1 Trichlorobacter sp. | reverse complement strand
TGATTAGGTGCATGCTGCCATCCCGTCTTGGCATGAAGCAGATAGGAAGCCCGTTTCTCAACGAAAGTTATATCGCGTACACTTTGTTGTACGCTATCGGACAAAGGAAGTGTTCCCTGCGCCAAGCGGTTTAAGAACGATACCTGCTCCAGGGCACTAATCATTAAGGGACCATCCAACCAAAAACGAGTAACGTCCGATCCAATAGCAATTGAACCGTACTGTAAGTGGACTAATGCACTCTGCATGCGTGAAAGCCCAACTCGCCGGGCAAGCTCCTGGAAAATCGGCACATTCGATAGCAAAATGGCGTCACGAAGCCCCATATCCCGTACCCAGGCAGGATTAAATGGAGGATCGTTACTGCGATAGGGTATCAATTCATTGACGTCCTTGACCGCACCTACAGAAAGCCCTATGAGCGCATTCGGTATTTTAAAAGTGGATGCTGGCGAAAATCGAGTGGCTGCCCGTTGGTAGTTGGCACCAATGAGCGTACCCTTTGACGAGTCAAGCACGACAAAGGTTCCCTGAACAGCAGATTGCGTAAAAAGTGCGCCAATAGCAGGAACCTCTTTCCAGGTGTGCTCCTGTAGCGGCTGCGACCAAGCGGTCTCAACGAATACCAGTAATGAAGTGCTCAATAATACTGTCAGAGCAAAGCGTTTCAGCAGGCTCATTTCATTTCTCGGGATACTAAGCAAAAACCCCTCTGTGAGCATGCTCACAGAGGGTTTTTGAACGGCCAGTCCAGTGGACCGTTAGACACGTGTTACGTTGGCAGCCTGCAGCCCTTTAGGACCTTGTACTACCTCGAACTCAACCGTATCACCTTCAGCAAGGGTCTTGAAACCGGTGCCGTTGATAGCTGAGAAGTGTACGAATACATCCTCGCCACCGTCCTGCTCGAGAAAACCAAAACCTTTGCTGTCGTTGAACCACTTGACTCTACCTGTTGTCATTCCTGCTTCTCCTCTTCAACTTCTCTGCGTGTAATATACTGTCCACCGCCGAGCGATGTGACATATGAAGAAACCCCCAACTCCTTTTAAAGCAGCCGGGGCAATCCTTCAAAAGATGGCGAACTATACCATAGTCATTGTCCGCTGTATGCAAAAAAATGCATGCCCTTGAAAATAGTTACCGTTTTACCGTTGCATCCCAGTTTCGCGGCAACCGAACCTTTGGTTCTTCTAGTCCCAGGAATACGCGAAGTCCCAGTGAGAACTCGCTCCAGAACTCGCCCCAACGGCTGGTTTCCGGTACTCCGGAAACGGCAACTTTCTTTTCTGCCAAGAAAATACTGAGGACCGCGCCGACTAACAACAAGGATCCTGCGGCAATGAATGCCATGGCATTTCCGTTTGGCAGCGTCTTAATTTTATCTGCAGCCTGAACCAGTACGAAGCCACCAACCCCCCAGGCGGTAAACAACGCACCGTAATTCAGGCCATAGTTCTTAAGTCCCCAATAGTCTTTAGCGAATGAGGGGAACAATGACAGGTTTGATCCGTAATTAAAGCCCATGAAGGTAGCCAACAGAACCAGCATTGTGGCATTAGGATTAGCGGTGACCGGAATTGCCGCGAACATCAGGATCGCCTGGAAGGTCAGCATGATAAAGAGCGTCGCACGACGACCAATCCGGTCAGACAGCACACCAGCAACAATCCGGCCACCGGCGTTACCAAGTGCGGTAATCGCAACAGCCAAGAATGCCATCTCACCCATACTCTTCTTAGCCATACCGGCAACGCTCCCGATAACCATCAGGCCGGCACCAGCACCAATAAAGAAGCAGATCCACAAAATATAGAACTTAGGAGAACGCAGTACTTCGGCAACCGTTGCATTCACTTCCTTTTTCTTCTCCGCCTCAAGGGCTGGATAATACCCCCGCAACACTTCGTGAGGAACAAATCCCTTGGGAGGATTTACCAAGAAGAACGAAAGACCGCAGACAATGATTAGGAAGGCAACCCCAAGAATCATCATCGATTGCTGAATCCCATAGACCCCAAGTAGATACTTGGCTAGGGGGGCGATATAGACCGGGGCAATACCAAAGCCCGACACAACGATTCCAGCAACCAGACCTGTCTTTGCGGATGTAAACCACTTGACTGCCGGTGGGGTGGTTGCTGAATAGCCAAAACCAAATCCGCCACCACCAAGGATGCCGAACCCCATAATCCATCCGACATAGGAGTTAGTAAATCCAAGCAGAATGAATCCGGCGCCAACCATCAAACCACCGATCAATGCCGTCTTTGCAGGCCCGATTTTATCCTGTGCTTTACCTGCCAGAATCATGGCAAAGGCAAAAGCCAGACAGCAGACCGCATAGGGAGTACCAACTGATGCAAGCTCCCAGGTGAAAGCTCCGGGGCCACCAGCCTTAATTGATGCGACAATCGCCTCTTTGAAAATACTCCAGGCATATAAGACACCAAGCGCCAGGTTAATACCGGTACCCGCCATCACTACCTGCCAGCCTCTATTCTTTTGAGGGTTATGCTCTGCCATACCGACTCTCCTTGATTCCAGGATCGGGAATACAGTCCCATTGATGCATACGCAACCGTCGTGCCAATCGCGGCAAGACAGTCCAGAATCCCAAAAGGCCACTGTAGCAAACAACTTACCAACGTTTCTTCACCATGGCACCTCCCTGCCACGAAGCAATATTTGCTTTTTTGCAAATTAGTGCTATTGTTGTCATGCCAATCGCATTATTGCAAAAGAGGTTTTGCCGATATGAACTACTCAAATGAGGATGCAGCTCTGTGTGCCCGCTGCGGAGGGGACTGTTGCTTAACCCGCCCCGGTATAGAGGAGCCAGAACGGTTTACCCTGATGCCCGATCCGGTTGCCGCGCTGTCAGCCGGACTCGCCAGTGGGGCGTTAACCATTGAAGTTCATTACGGCAAGCCATATACGCCAGGGATAACGACTCCAGAGCCTGGCTGCATCATCTATTACCCACGCCCCAGTCGTTACTGCGAGTGTACGGTTGCCCCACCGGATGGGGTTCCAGCGGATGCCTGCCATCACCTGACCACAACCGGCTGCAGACTCCCCTTTGAGCAACGGCCACGGGCCTGCCGTGCCCTCACTCCCCAAACCGATTTCAACTGCCAGAGCGACTGGGGGCGCCGAGAAGCTGCCTTGGCATGGTTTACGCATCAGGATATCATTCTGGCTGCAATCGCCATTGCAGGTTCAACGTTCCATATAACCGGCACTAAGGAGCTGTAGATGCTGTCACGCTACCTCGCTGATTTAAAAATACGTAACAAGTTACTCCTTTTGGTGCTCCCGCTCGTGGTTGTGCCTATTATCGTTGTCGCAACGGTAACCGGCTTCATCGCTAATCAGAAAGCCTATCTCGGAATCACCCAAACCTCTAAGGACGACTTGCAGCACATGGCGGATTTCACGATAGACCTTCTTAAGGCCTATGACCGTCAATACCAGGACTTTCGCTACGACATTAGTGGTTCACTCGAAAAGGAACTGACCTCCGATAGCTTTGCTGAACTAAAGCGGATGATTAAAAACAAACAGGTCGGTAAAACTGGCTACATCTACTGTATGGATAAAAATGGCGTTATGACGATCCACCCTGAAGAAGAAGGGCATGATCTCAAAATGTCAAAAGACTCCGACGGGAACTTCTTTATTCAGGAAATGCTCACCCGGAAGTCAGGCTGGATCCGTTATCCTTGGAAAAACTCAAGTGATGCCACTCCCCGTATGAAGATCGTTCGTTATGAACATTTCAAGATCTGGGACTGGATTATTGCCGTTGGCTCCTATGAAGATGAGTTTTACCGAGAAGCCAATGCCATCAAGACCCAAACCGTCGTCAGCACGATTTTAATCATTGTTTTTGTCAGCCTCTTCGCAACCATTTTAGTGTATTACGTCTCTGCCGTGGCAACACAGCCGATTAGCCAGATGATCGAAACAATCCGCCGGGTCAAAGCAGGAGACCTCCAGGCACGGATGACCAGCACCGGTAACGATGAACTGGCAGAAATGGCCGATGCCTTCAATGACATGACCGACATCATCCAGCGTAACAAAGAGATGGAGTCAAATCTTGCGCAACAAGGGAAAATGGCCTCATTGGGGGTACTCTCTTCGGGAGTCGCCCACGAGATTAACAATCCACTTGGTGTTATTCTCGGGTATGCAGCCTACCTGGAAGGAAAACTATCCGCTGATGATCCCCATTACCGCTATATTCATGAAATTAAACGAGAGAGTAAACGCTGTAAAAAAATAGTGCAGGACCTTCTATCCTATGCCCGGACTCCCCGCCCGAGTTATGAATCAACCGATATTAATGCGCTTCTCTCGGAGATTATTGAGTTTGCATCAAATCACACCGACATGCGGGGTGTCACCATCCAGACGGATTTTGACAGTAGTCTCCCGCAAGTTCTGATTGACGGGGACCAGATGCGTCAGGTGGCAATCAACCTGATACTGAATGCCGGTGGTGCAATGCAGCAGGGAGGACAGCTGAGCATCCGCACCGGCTATGCGGAACCGGATGGCATTCAACTGATATTTAGTGACACCGGTTCAGGAATCCACAAAGAAGACCTCGAACGGATTTTTGAACCATTTTATACAACGAAAGCGAAAGGGACCGGCCTCGGTCTCGCGATTACCAAGCAAATAATTGAAATGCACCATGGCAGCATCAGCATTACCAGCACCCCCGGCAGCGGAACCATCGTTACCGTATACCTGCCGTTTTATCCAGAGGAGATGGCATGACCACCAGACAACGTATTTTACTGATAGATAATGAAGAGGGGCTCTGCCGCCTAATGGAGCAGGTACTGCTTGACGATGGCTACCTTGTCCGCTCCTACACCGATCCGACAAGAGCCATGGAAGAATTCCAGCCCGGCGCCTGGGACCTGGTGGTTACGGATATCAAGATGCCAGGGATGAGTGGATTGGACGTACTTCACCGGGTTAAGGAGCGTTCACCCGAAACACCCGTAATCATTATTACCGCCTATGCCACCGTGGAAATGTCGATACAGGCACTCCGTAAGGGAGCCTATGACATGCTGACAAAACCATTCGAACCTGAAGAACTGGTTTTTAGAGTTAAGAATGCACTGCAGCAGGTACAATTAACGGAAGAAAATCGTGGGCTGCGCCGTGAAATCGAGGAAAAACTCCAGTTTGACAATATTATCGGTGCGTCCGGCGCGCTGCGCTCAGTCCTTGACAAAGTTGCGAAGGTAGCGGCTCGTGACACCTCTATCCTGATTACCGGCGAATCCGGTACCGGTAAGGAACTGATTGCTCAAGCAGTACATGTTCATTCCAACCGTCGCGACAAACGCTTCATCGCGATCAACTGCGGAGGACTTCCGGAAAGCATTTTGGAAAGTGAACTTTTTGGCTATCGTAAAGGAGCCTTCACTGGTGCAGCAGAAAACCGGCAGGGGCTACTCGAAGCAGCCGATGGTGGTACGCTTTTCTTGGATGAAGTCGGAAACCTTCCGATGACGGTACAAAGGACCCTACTCCGTTTTTTACAGGAAAAAGAGTTTAGACGGATTGGCGACACCAACTCTCGTAATGTTGATGTACGAATAATTTCAGCAACCAATGCCGACCTGAAGGAAGCGGTACGTACCGGCGGTTTTCGCGAAGATCTTTTTTACCGTTTAAATGTTGTCAATCTCCACCTTCCACCACTAAGACAGAGGATAGACGACATCCCGCTACTCGCCGCCCATTTTATTCATCTGCAAAATCAAACCTTTAAAACAGCTATCAAAGGATTTGATCCGGTTGCTATGCGTTGCCTCGTTCAGTATGAGTGGCCTGGCAATATCCGCCAGCTCCGCAATGTCATAGAAGCCTGTATGGCTATGGAGGGACGTGACTACATCACTCTTGAGACCCTCGGACAGGTGATTGATCTCCCTGAGGGAATGCCGCTATCCAATCTACCACGTACCACAGTCTATAGCGGAAGTAATGACGTTCCCTATACCGAAGCACTTGATCAATTCGAACGTGAATTACTCCGCGGATTACTGGTCAAGCATGCTGGTGCGGTTGACGAAGCAGCCCGTGAAGCCGGAATGAACATCGCCACGGTCTATAGGAAGATCAAGAAGTACCAGATAAAAAAAGAGGAATATAGCGCATGAGTGGAGACCATCAATGAAACAGGCGCTCCTCCCCTATCTAGTGTGTCCACGATGTCTTCCACACGATGAAGAACTTCGCAGCACTATCATTCAGGAAGCAGCTGGGGACATTCTTGAAGGCCAACTACGCTGCGGACGATGTGGGTCACGCTATCCAATCCGTAACGGCATTGCACTACTCACCATTGATCAAGGACTCCCTACTGGCGAACAGCTCAAATACGAGCAGGGCGGTGTGCGGGATCGCTATCTCTGGACACAGTTCAGTGACCTGCTAACAGGAAATTACGGAAATAGCGGCTTCCATGCCTGGCAGTCTTTCCTTCCCAGCGAGCCTGGAACCGGACTTGGCCTCGATGCAGGCTGCGCAGTTGGACGCCTTACTTTTTCTTTGGCAGCATCCCATCCGTTGGCTGTCGGATGCGACCTGTCCTATTCTTTTATTAAAACAGCCCGTCGATTAATGCATGAACGACGAATAGACGTAACGATTCCCCTCCACGGAACCAGACAACACACAGAAACGATTATCCTGCCCGATCATTGGAACGATGAACGGGTAGAGTTCATTGTAGCCGATGCACGACGCCTTCCTTTTCGGTCACAGACCGTTCAGACCGGCCTTTCGCTAAACCTCCTGGACCGGATAGACTATCCACTTGCCCACCTCCATGATGTCAATCGTGTCCTGAACCATCAGAAAGCAACACTGCTTGTTGCCTCCCCATGGTCATGGACCGAAACAGCTTCGCCGGTTGACCGATGGCTTGGTGGATCGGACGATGAAGAGAGTGGTACGGTTGTGAGGGAGATTCTTACCGGTGTGCGGGAGAAACTTACCCCGGCGTGGCAAGTGCTGCAACAAGGAGATTGCTGTTGGAAAATTCGTCATCATGAACGACACATTGAGGAGTTACGAAGCCAGTACCTACTCGCACAGCGTGTCACGTAACATCGACAGCGACCGTATACCCCTTCACTATACGCATACCGAGGAGTCAATCATCTTCTGAACCGCATGGGCAATGGTTGGCATGATAGTCCAGTGGGTCACGACTCGTGTCAACTCACGTCCATCAGGTAACGCACTCAAGCGATGCACCACCCACCACCCTCTGCCACTAAGGTCCCCGCAACAGATATGCTATCGCCATAGGCTGCCTCAGCCCTGAATCCGATTTCAATTTTATCAGGTACCGCCGTAGCAATGACAGAATCAGGAACGACCTCTAGCGCCATAGCGGCATAGACGGTGTTAATGACATGGGCATTTTGGTCGCAATATATAATATACAGCGAAATATAAACTAATAGTTTACATATAACGCTATAAGTTATATGTTGGTGTACATGCAGTTTAAGTGTCTTACCCTAAAAAAGGTGCTAAATGTCAACTAGTAGTA
The DNA here is from genome assembly GCA_048859855.1 of Trichlorobacter sp. Taxonomy (GTDB): domain Bacteria; phylum Desulfobacterota; class Desulfuromonadia; order Geobacterales; family Pseudopelobacteraceae; genus Trichlorobacter. The sequence continues at coordinate 245 of JBLIZM010000200.1, read as the reverse complement.
TACATACAAGTAGAAAACTGAAATCAGCGCTCTTTTCTCTACCAAATGGCATGCCGGTTACGACCGCTCAGATGGAGCAGATGGGTATATCCCGCCAACTTGTACACCGCTATGTACTGAATGGCTGGCTGGAGTCACTCGGGTACGGCTACTACCAGCGCGCAGGTAATGAGATTACTCGGAATGGCGCAGTAGCGGCTCTTGAAAGTCAGGGGCATGACGTCCACATAGGTGGGAGATCAGCT
>JBLIZM010000199.1:0-8652 GCA_048859855.1 Trichlorobacter sp. | reverse complement strand
TCGCTCCCAGAAGCCGATTTAATACTTTGCCGGCATCTCCAACAAACGGTTGCCCCAGCCGATCCTCCTCGGCGCCGGGAGCCTCGCCGACCAGAACAAGACGTGGTGAAGAACATCCTTGGCCAAAGACCGCTTGGCGACGCTCAGTAGCAAGGCCACAGCGTTGACATGCAGCCACCTCTGCGGCCAGATCCGAAAGTGTTACGGCTTGATTTTCATCGTTTGGTGCAGGTACGTTTTCTGTAGGCTCTTTCGCTGATGGTGCGGAGACCGGTATCCCTTCAACGCCGCTATCGAGCAGATCATCAAGGTAGTAATGCAGTGATGCGTACATACTTTTGGACGTGGTGCGGTCAGGCATGGTACCCTCATGGTGTATCGACTGTGGGAAGAAAGTGTACATGATGTTATTACTACTGTCACTCATAACTGTGCTGGTGCTGCTACCGGGAGATGCCTTTGCCTGGGGTGGGGGGACTCATCTCCAGATCGGGCTGTCGGTGCTCTCGTCGTTCTCGGCGCTCCCAGAGGCTTTGGCAACGATTTTGGAGAGCTGCCCGTATGATTATCTCTACGGCTGTCTGGCGCCGGATATCACGATTGCCAAAAAGTACACGGACTATCAGTCCCATTGTCATCGTTGGCAGGCAGGGGAGCGGCTTCTGGCGATGGCTCGTAATGATCGGGAGCGTGCCTGTGCCTATGGCTATCTCAGTCATCTGGCTGCTGATCTTGTTGCCCACAACGTGTATGTCCCGTATAAGACCATTCGTTCCTTTAGTGCAATGGCACTAAGACATACCTATTGGGAACTGCGATTTGAATCATTTGTCGATGGTGATATCTGGCAACTGGCCCGTCAAGCCTGTGCTGTCGGACGTTGTCATGATGATGTCCTGCTGCGAGCCGTATTGGTGCCAACCCTGCTCCCCTTTGGGGCTAATAAACGAATCTTTAGCTCATTATTGATTCTCGCTCGGATAAGACGGTGGCAAGCGATGCTTTCCACCGTAGCCAATCACTCAAGTCATCATTTGTCAGCGATTGATCGGGCGGATTATCTGCAGATGAGTACGGATGCCGTCATGGATTTACTGACGGCAGGAGATTCCTCCTGGTGTTTTACGGCGGATCCTACGGGAGAGGTGGCATTGGCTACATCAAAGATCATGCGTCGGCACCTACGCTTCTTATATCAGACCCGGCGTATAACCAAAGAAGAAGGAATGGAGCGGGTTGCCTTCCTTAAGCCGATGCTCATTCGGGGGATGCGTGACCCGGGGTTGCATACGGTGTTACGCCAGGCCTGCACGGAGCGGCACTCACCGTTTTTGGAGTAAGATTGAGGCTACTCGATCAAGGATAATCCGGGCCAGGTCTTCTTTCGGCATACAAGGGAGTGCTGCTACATGCCCATCCCGGTCAAATAGGGTCGCAATATTAGTGCTACTCCCAAATCCGGCCCCCTCCTGACTTACATCATTTGCAACGAGCAGGTCGAGCCCCTTCTCTGCCATTTTTTTACGGGCATAGTTTTCAAGCTGCTCCGTTTCTGCGGCAAACCCCACCAGTACCTTCGGCCGTGCGGGGTTGGTACTGATTTCCTTCAGGATGTCAGGATTCTTGGCAAGCGAGATGGTCGGAGAGGCATTGTCTTTCTTGATCTTTGTGTCGTTTCGTTTTTCTGGACGGTAGTCGGCAACCGCAGCGGCCTTGATGACAACATCGCATTGATCAAGCAGGGAAAATACCTGTTGATGCATATCTGCGGTACTCGTGACCGGGTGAATTGTTACACCAGTGGGTGGCTCTAGGCAAACAGGGCCGGTTACCAGATCGACCGTGGCGCCACGGCGAAACGCCTCACGTGCAAGGGCATAGCCCATGGTTCCGGAAGAATGGTTTGAGATAAACCGCACGGGATCGAGTTCCTCCCGGGTCGGCCCGGCGGTAATCATGATGCGGCGACCAGTCAAATCTTGAGTTGTCAACACCTTGGCAACATATTCCATGATGCTCGCAGGTGCCGGAAATTTTCCAGCTCCTTCCCAACCACAGGCGAGTAATCCATGATCTGGCTTCATGACTTGATAGCCGGCATCCCTGAGCGCTTGCTCGTTTTTCTGATAGATGGGGTTTTCATACATGTTGCTGTTCATGGCCGGGATGAACAGGACCGGTGCTTTACTCGCCATGATGGTTGTGCTGAGGAGGTCGTCGGCAAGGCCGTGTGCCACCTTGCCAATCAGATTAGCGGTTGCCGGGGCTACAACAATCAGGTCCGCGCGGTCGGCAAGGGAAATATGTCCAATCTGGTGTTCCAGTGGTAGCTCAAACAGGTCGGTCATAACCGGAGTGCCCGCTAGGGTCTGGAAGGTTAACGGTGTGACGAATTGCGTTGCGGACGCCGTCATTACGACATGGACGGTTGCTCCTGCTTTCGTCAGCAGCCTCAGTAACTCAACAGCGCGATAGGCGGCAATGCCGCCGGTGACACCGAGAACGATTGTCTTGCCGGAACAGGGATGCATGGCGTTAGTCCAAGTAGGGGTTGTGACGGCGCTCATGGCCGATGGTCGTCTTGGGACCATGTCCCGGGTAGACCACGGTTTCGTCGGGGAGCGTCATCAGCTGTTCAGTTATGGAGGTAATCAGTTGTGGGTGTGACCCTCCGGGAAGATCGGTTCGCCCAACGCTGTCAGCGAACAGGGTGTCACCGGTCAAAACAAGTGCTTGCTGGGGAAGATAGAAACAACAGCCGCCACGGGTGTGGCCCGGGGGATGACGAACCTCAAGGGTAATTTCCCCGACGGTAAGAACTTCGCCATGGGTAAGGAAACGATCAGCATCCGGGGAGTTGACGCCGGTGCAGCCGTACATGGCCGCCGTTGCAGCTACCCGGTTAAGCATGACACTATCAGCCTCATGGATCAGAAGTGGGGCACTGGTTTCCTTTTTCATGAAGCTGTTCCCGCCAATATGGTCAAAATGACCATGGGTATTCAGTATCATCTCGACATGATAGCCGGCATCGTGTACGGCCTTCCATATTCGGGCTGCATCGTCGCCAGGATCAACAACCGCCATGCGCTTGGTTGATTCGCACCCAATCAGATAACAGTTGACGCCTAATGGACCTACTACAATAGTCGAGAGCTGCATAACCGGAGCCTTTCGTTTCAACCGATACTTGCACAGGTCGGTTGTTGGTGATACTATACAGCATATCCACAGAGGTGGATGTCATGTTGTCCGTAAAGGAGAAAGCCAATGCAAAAGTATATCTGTACTATCTGCCAGTATGAGTATGATCCAGCCGTAGGTGATCCCGATCATGGAATCGCACCAGGCACGGCCTTTGAAGATATCCCTGAGGATTGGTGCTGCCCGCTGTGCGGTGCCGGCAAGGACGTCTTCGAGGAGGCGTAGCGTACTAATCAGGGGAGCGGGCATTCCGCTCCCCTGATCTGCCTTTATAGCCCCTGTAATTCCCCGTCAAGAACCGTTAAAAACGCCTGTAATTCCTCTGGCTGCATATCGCCCATATGGGCAATCCTGAAGGCCTGCCCTTTTAGTTTTCCATACCCATCATCAAAAGCATATCCTTGATCACTGAGCCGTTTTTTAAGTGCAGTCAAGTCAATGTTTCTCGTGTTGCTGATACTGGTCAGGGTTAATGAACGAGCCCCTTCCGGCGCAAATAATGAGAATCCCCGGTCAGTTGCCCATGTTCTGGTTTGTGTTGCCATGGTGCGGTGGCGGTCCCAGCGATGGTTAATTCCTTCAGTAAAAATGCGTTCCAATTGCTTATCAAGCCCATAGATTAGCGAGATGCACGGGGTCGATGGTGTATTGTCTTTAAGATCATTTGCGGCAAACTCCAGGAAGTCGAAGTAATAGCCACGGTTTTCAACAGTCGCGGCCCGCTCGAGTGCCTTGTCGCTGGCAGTGAATACCGCGAGTCCCGGTGGTAGCGCGAGTGCTTTTTGTACCCCGAAGATACAGCAATCAATGCCATACTGATCAACAGGAATTGGCATGGCACTCATCGACGAGACGGTGTCCACCACAAACAGTACGTCTGGGTAGTTGCGCATCACTGCAGCAATTTCATCGAGGGGGGAGACAACGCCGGTGGATGTTTCGTTATGAATCATCGTCATGCAGTCGTAGTTACCGGTTTGTAAGGCGCTATCGACCATTTCTGCGGTAATGGGCTGACCCCAAGGAGCTTTAAAGGCATCTGCTTCTTTGCCACAACGCTTGGTTACATCATGCCACTTGTCTGAGAATGCGCCATTACAGAAATTGGCGCAGCGCTTAGAGACAAGATTACGAACCGCTCCCTCCATGGCGCCGAATGCGCTTGAGGTGGAGAGAAAAACGCGGGTTTGGGTTTCCATCAACCGCTTGAGCCCAGTCGTGACCCGACCATGCAGCTCGGCATACTCTTTCATGCGATGACCAATCATCGGCTGGCACATCGCTTCAAAAATTTCAGGGGCTACATTGACCGGCCCCGGAATGAATAGTTGTTTAGCCATGGGGTACGCTCCAATTTCTTACGTGATACTAGGCTGTTCCGTATAACAGAGCGGTACCGCAAAGTCAAGGGCACCCGCAATGCAACATGCGAGCAACACATCATGCAACGCATGCAACTTTATAAAATCCTATTGCTTTTCTAGAAAACACGTGGTAGTTACAGTCCAATTGCAACATCGTGAGTCTGAAAACTATGACGTTGATAACTACGACTGGTAAAGGGGAATCATGTATGTCACATCATCACCACACTCCCACTCTGCATGAGCTGACCTCAGGAGTCGCTGAGCGACTCAAGAGCGCAGGCACCGGCTTCTACATTATGGTGTTCTGTGCGCTGGTCGTTGTCCTCGCCTCCGCCGGAACCGGGCTTCTGGCTATGTTCAAAGGGCATGAATCGTATTACAACGTGTACCGAGAAATGCCGTGGGGAATTTTGATTGCAGCCTACGTCTTTTTCGTTGTCACCTCGACCGGACTTTGTTTGGTCTCGTCAATCGGTCACGTTTTCGGTGTGCAGGATTTCATGCCGATTGCGAAGCGTTCAGTTTTTCTATCAATTGCGACAATCCTCTCCGGTTTTTTTGTCATCGCCTTCGAAATTAAAATCCCCTGGCGGATGGCTATTTATAACGTTATATCTCCGAACCTTACGTCAAACATCTGGTGGATGGGGACTCTCTATGGTGTCTACCTGGCCTTCATGTTTGCGGAGTACATCTTTCTATTGATGAATCGGCATCGCCCGGCGGTTATCTGTGGCTTCAGTGGATCGGTTGCCGGTATTCTCGCCCACTCAAACCTTGGCGCAGTTTTCGGACTTCTGATGGGGCGTGAATATTGGCATGGTCCGTATATGCCGATTTACTTCATCGCATCGGCAATGATGACTGGTACGGCCATCATCATTATGTTCCATATTCTCGGGTTTAAAATTAATCAACAGACTATGGATGCGGAGATGCAAAGGGCCATTGAGGTGACGACCAAGATCGGTATTTTGATGATTTGCGTTATCCTGTTCTTTACTTCATGGAAGCTTATTTCGGGTCTTGCAGGGCAACCCGCAGGGAAATATGAGGCTGTTTCGGCACTACTGAGTGGCCAATTTGCCTTTAACTTCTGGGTGTTTGAAATGGGGGCCGGAATGCTTCTTCCACTGGCTTTCTTCATCCTTTCAAAAGGGAAAAATCTTAAGATGCTGTTGATTGCATCAATTTCAATGATCATTGGCATCTTTATCATGCGCCTTGATCTGGTGGTGGTCGGACAGTCCGTACCGGTTTTCCACGAGCTGGGAGTTAATGAGTTCAAGCATCTGTTGCGCTACACGCCATCCTTCTACGAGATAATCATTACTGCCGGCGGATTTGGATTGACCGCGCTTCTGTTCTTATTGGGTGAGAAGGTCTTTGACGGCCATAAGGTCGAACACCACTAACCCGAGGCTGATGGCTCGCGACTACCACTGACAAGGATATGACCATGAAGAATATGATGAATCTTGAGAATATGAAGAATGAGGGTGTCGAGAACGTTTCCAGCCAGGAGCGCCGGGACTTTCTAAAGATGGGACTTGCGATCACCGGGATGTTTGCCGGTGGGACGCTCTTTTCCGCGGTGTCAACCTTTAGCCGGGCCCATGCTTCTGATTTTGCGAAGAAATATCCCTACAAGCCACACTACAGCATGGTAATGCAGCAAAGCCGTTGTATCGATTGCGAACGCTGCGTGCAGGCCTGTAAGGAAACGAACCATGTGCCTGATGCCGATGGGGCATACCGCACTACCATTCTTGAGAAGGAAACCCCTGACGCGCTTGGTGGAAAGCGTGAGTTTATTCCGGTTCTGTGCAACCAGTGTAACCTGCCGCAGTGTACCCGGGTCTGTCCGACGAAGGCGACCTACAAGGATAAAAAAACCGGTATCGTTTTGATGGACATTAAGAAGTGCATCGGCTGCCTGACCTGTCAGGAGGGGTGCCCATACAATGCCCGGTATTTTGATGAACACCGCCATGCCGTTGACAAGTGTAACTTCTGCTACGACACCCGCTTGGCAACGGGTGCCAAGGATACGGCCTGTGCCCATGCCTGCCCGGCTGATGTCCGGGTGTTTGGAGACCTCTCTGACCAGAACGACCGGGTTTTCAAAATTGTCCACCAGATTGAGCGTGCAGTCTGGGTATTAAGACCAGAGGCCGGAACCCGTCCGAACGTATTCTATACCAAAGGTTAAACGATACCTAACCAGCTGATAAACGAGGGAAGCTACTATGAAAATCCGTTCGATACTCTCTGTTGTACTTGCCGTAGGTGGCGTGATGGTTGGGGTTGCTACTGCAGCAAACTATCCAGAACAGTCAATTTTGTTTGATAAGCCGGTTCGTGGAGTTGAATTTTCCCATAAAGTGCATGTTCAGAAAGGGATGGCCTGTTCAATCTGCCACCCGCGCCTCTTTGCCATGAAGGCAAAAACAGCCCAGCAAAATAGCGACTTTGTTATGGATTCCCTCTATCGTGGCAAATACTGTGGCACCTGCCATAACGGCTCGATAGCCTTTGCATCAAATACCCGCTGTGCAACTTGTCACGTTGGGGTAAAAGGTGAGGAGCGTGCCGCAGGAACTAAGCCAGCCGGTCATTAACGGCTACGCGCTTAGCTGAAGTAGTAAGAGGGGGCCACCGCTGGTGATCCCCTCTTTTTCATGCCTGTTATTCAGTATTATAGCTCTTCGAACGGCTCCTCGCTGGCCTGTTCGTATTCCTCAGCTTCATCTGGTTCCTGCTCATCATGTAACGAGGAGAGGAACCGCTGATTGTCTCCGATACAACGCCTGACATCACCGAGCAATGTTTCCAGTTCTGTCGGAAGCTCTGGTCGTGCTTCAGTCATGACTAGCCTGCCAGACCGTCCAGATAGCGTTCTGCGTCAAGGGCAGCCATACAACCGGTACCCGCTGAGGTGATAGCTTGCCGATAGGTGAAGTCCTGTACATCTCCTGCCGCAAATACCCCAGGGATACTGGTTTGGGTTGCAAATCCTTCAGCGCCCCTTGTTTTTATATAGCCGCCGTCCATGGCGAGCTGGCCTTCAAAAATGCCGGTATTCGGAGCATGCCCGATCGCAACGAACAGACCATCCACAGTGATTTCTTCCGTTTCGTTGGTGGTGACATTCTTGATTCTGATTCCGGTGACCCCCATCGGGTCGCCGAGCACTTCGTCAAGGGTTGAATACCATTTGATGGTGACGTTACCGTCGACAGCCCTGTTTTTGAGCTTTTCGGCGAGAATTTTTTCTGAGCGGAACTGGTCACGGCGGTGAATCACGGTCACGTGGCTTGCGATGTTGGAGAGGTAGAGCGCCTCTTCGACGGCAGTATTGCCGCCACCGATAACCGCTACCGGCTTGTTGCGGTAGAAAAATCCGTCACAGGTTGCGCAGGCGGAGACCCCTTTCCCTTTAAATGCTTCTTCTGACGGAAGCCCCAGGTAGCGTGCTGAAGCACCGGTGGCAATAATCAGGGCGTCACAGGTGTAGCTACCGGTATCGCCGGTCAGGGTAAAGGGGCGAGTCGTGAGGTCTGTGGCGGTAATCGTATCATGGATAATCGTGGTGTTAAACCGTTCAGCATGCTGACGCATCCGCTCCATTAAGTCCGGTCCCTGGACTCCTTCAGGGTCACCGGGCCAGTTGTCGACTTCGGTCGTGGTTGTGAGCTGGCCACCCGGCTGTAGGCCGGCAATCAGGACAGGAGAAAGGTTAGCGCGGGCAGCATAGACTGCTGCGGTATACCCTGCAGGGCCGGAGCCGAGAATGATCAAGCGGTGATGGGATGGTGTTGACATCAAACTATTCCTCCCTTTGTTGAGTGGGGTAGAGTGTGTTCAGAATAATTCTTAATACCACTGATTGAGTTTAGCTTGCAAGTGCATCACTGATGAGAATCTGCTCGCCTGCTCATATTTTCAAAACGGGTGAATTCGCCCAGGAAGGCGAGCTCGACAGTGCCGATTGGACCGTTACGCTGCTTACCAATGATGACCTCTGCAGAACGTTCATGGTTGGCGGTGCAGCTTCCGTCCTTTTTCTTGCAGTGTTCGC